>CALEBT010000038.1 GCA_937942875.1 uncultured Ignavibacterium sp.
GCTGGTTGATGAATTAAAACAACATGTTGCTCACGAAGTAGGACCAATTGCAAAACCCGAACATATTGAAATAGTTGATTCACTTCCCAAAACAAGAAGCGGAAAAATTATGAGAAGAGTATTAAAAGCAAGATCATTAGGATTGGATCCCGGAAATTTGAGCACATTAGAAGAGTGATTTAATTACTAATTGATTGAATTGATGATTGTTTGATTGAATTGTAAATACATGCCGCGGCGTGTCTCTACAGATGTTCGGATTTAATTTTTTATATCACATTCAATATTTAGAGGGGCTGTCTAAAAAGTAATTTTGTCATCACGAACGAAGTGAAGTGATCTCATTTTTGAATTAAAAGATAAAGATTGCTTCACTCGAAGACTCGTTCGCAATGACTTTTTACCTCTTTTTAGACAGCCCCTGCAATTATTATAAATTTCAAAAAATTTTTATCGTTATTCAAACTAAAATCAAATTATAATTTAAAATTTATAAAATTTTTACATATAAAATTATTTGTTTCTTGACATTACTAATGAATAAACCTAATTTTGCGTGAAAATTTTTTGGATATAATGTTAACTGAATTCGGTAAGGTTTTTGTCTTCATTTTAGTTGCAATTCTCTTTGTAATTGTAGCATTGCTTGTTGCCAGAATAATCAGACCACATAGACCCACTCACGAAAAATTGACAACTTATGAATGCGGTGAAAACCCAGAAGGTTCACCCTGGGTAAAATTTAATATTCGTTTTTATGTTGTTGCACTTATATTTTTAATTTTTGACGTTGAAGTTGTATTACTAATTCCCTGGGCTTTGATTTATAAAGATTTTGGTTTAGCCGGGTTCATTGCCGGCTCATTCTTTCTGATTTTGCTTGCATTAGGTATGGCTTATGAGTGGCGAAAAGGCGACCTTGAGTGGGATAGACCAAAACCAAATATTCCCGTACTAAAAAAAGATGAAACGACTTCAGTAAAATTTATTGAAAAGGTGGATTCCTGATGGGGTTACTTGATAAAGAATTTTCAGATGGTAATATATTAGTCACTACAACAGAAGACTTGTTCAACTGGGCGAGACTGTCATCATTATGGCAAGTTGGATTTGGTCTTGCCTGCTGTGCAATTGAAATGATGGCTACCTCAGCCTCACATTATGACTTTGATAGATTTGGTGTGATTCCCCGACCATCCCCCCGACAATCTGACGTTATCATTGTCTCAGGAACTGTCACATTAAAAATGGCCTTGCGTGTAAAAAGATTATATGAACAAATGCCAGACCCAAAATATGTTATTTCAATGGGAAGTTGTTCAAACTGCGGCGGACCATATTGGGAACACGGCTATCACGTGCTAAAGGGTGTTGATAGAGTTATTCCGGTTGATGTGTATGTACCAGGCTGTCCTCCCCGCCCTGAAGCCTTATTAGAAGGTTTATTAAAATTACAAGAAAAAATCAGATACGAATCAATAACTAAGAAGAAAAATGAAGTCGCTTGAAGAAATAGTTGAAATATTAAAGAATAACCTCCCCGATGTTGTTTTAGAAGCTCATTCTGAAATAAAATTTGAGCCGTTTATTTTAATTCCATCTGATAAAATTGATAAAGTTTGTTTATTCCTAAGAGATAATCCTGAATTATATTTTGATTCTTTAGTAAACTTATCTGCAGTTGATGATTTTAATGGTCAGAAAATAAAAGATGAACAAGGTAATGAAATTATGACCGGTGGAACGATGAGTGTTTACTATCATCTTGAATCAATTAAATTTAGGCATAAACTACTTTTAAAGGTTACTACTGAAAGAGATGATCCTATTGTTAATTCAGTTGTGACTGTTTGGAACTCAGCCAACTGGCACGAAAGAGAAGCATTTGATTTGTTTGGTATTAAATTCAATAATCATCCGGATTTACGAAGAATACTTATGCCTTATGATTGGGAATTTGGACACCCATTAAGAAAAGACTATCAAAATCCGGAGTTTTATCAAGGAATGAAGGTACCATACTGATGTCAGTTAGAACCGAAGAAATGGTATTAAATATGGGACCTCAACATCCGTCAACACACGGAGTTCTGAGGTTGGAATTAACTCTGGATGGCGAAATCATCACTAAAGTTGTTCCTCACATCGGTTACCTTCATCGTTGTTTCGAAAAACATTGCGAAGTAATGACTTATCCTCAGATTATTCCGTACACTGATAGAATGGATTATCTTGCTGCAATGGGAAATGAATTTGGTTATGTAATTGCAGTTGAAAAGTTACTCGGAATTCAGGTTCCTGAAAGAGTTGAGTATATAAGAGTTATAATGGCAGAACTTCAAAGAATTGCTTCTCACTTAGTTGCAATTGGAACTTACGGAGCTGATATTGGTGCTTTTACTCCATTTCTCTACTGCTTCAGAGACAGAGAAAGAATATTGAATTTATTTGAAATCACTTGTGGTGCGAGGTTACTTTACAATTATATATGGATAGGAGGTCTATCTCACGATTTACATCCAGATTTTATAAGATTGACCAAAGAATTTATCAGAGAATTCAAACCAAATCTTAAAGAATTAAATAATCTTTTAACTTTCAACAAAATTTTTATTGACAGAACTGCAAATGTTGGAATTTTACCTCTCGAGACAGCTATCAATTTTGGAATCACCGGACCGATGTTAAGAGCAAGTGGATTGAAATGGGATTTAAGAAAAGACGACACTTACTCAGTTTATAATAAATTTGATTTTAACATTCCCGTTGGAGATGGAAGAATGGGAACTGTTGGTGACAGCTGGGATAGATATTTCGTGCGAGTTCTTGAAATGGAAGAGAGTCTGAAAATTATTGAGCAAGCAATTGAACAAATTCCCGATGGTGATGTAACCGCTGCAATACCAAAAAGAATAAAACCACCTGTTGGTCACATTTATTCAAGGGTTGAAAATCCTCGCGGTGAATTAGGGTATTTTATAATAAGTGATGGTTCAACTTCACCATTCAGAGTAAAAGTTCGTGCACCATCTTTTGTTAATCTACAAATAATGGACGAACTTTGTAGAGGTCATTTAGTTGCTGATGTAATTGCAATTCTCGGTAGTGTTGATATAGTTTTAGGAGAGGTTGACAGATGATTTACGATTTTTTCTATAATTTAACTGGTAGTGTAATTATTTCCGGAACAGTCGTCGCTTTGCTTCCTTTATTCGCTTTTATACTTCCATTTGCATTGTTTGCAGTATTGCTCGAAAGAAAAGTTGCCGGGCATATGCAAGACCGGCTTGGACCAATGAGAGTAGGTTATCATGGAATTTTACAAACAGTTGCTGATATAATAAAGCTTATCCAAAAAGAAGATATAATAGCTAAGGATAATGACAAGTTATTTTTCAACATTGCTCCTGTTTTAACTTTTGCCGGAAGTTATGCAGCATTTGCTGTAATTCCATTCTCAAGTATTTTTCTCGGAGCTGACATTGATCTTGGAATATTTTACGTTATTGCAGTTACGGGTTTAGTAGTAGCCGGGATTCTGATGGCTGGTTGGGCTTCAAATAACAAATACTCTCTTCTTGGTGCGATGCGTTCAGCCGCTCAGATTGTAAGTTATGAAATTCCAACTATTCTTATTGTTCTTTCTATTGTAATGCTGACTGGTACAATGAGCTTATATGACTTATCGGAGAATCAAACAGCTTACTTCTGGAATTGGAATATATTTGGCGGTCCTAATCTAGATATTCAAAAGTTTTTACTCATACCATTTATGTTAATCGGATTCATAATAATCTATATTAGTACTTTAGCTGAAGTAAATCGTACTCCTTTTGATATACCTGAAGCTGAATCTGAACTTGTAAGTGGATATCATACAGAATATTCAGGGATGAAATTTGCAATGTTTTTCCTTGCGGAGTATGCTAATATGTTTGCTGTATCTGCAATTTTAGTTATTTTGTTTTTTGGTGGTTATCAATCACCTCTGGGATATTTAGGAAATACTTTAAATATTCCTTGGTTAATTCCAATTGAACAATTTTTCTGGTTTATTTTCAAAGGAATATTTTTCGTTTTTGTTCAGATGTGGCTCAGATGGACTTTGCCAAGACTTCGTGTTGATCAACTTATGACAGCAAGCTGGAAATATTTAATACCTATTGCTTTTGTTAATCTTTTAATAATCGGAGTTATTTCTTTAATCTAATGAAACAATATTTCAATAATATATTCACTGCCTTAGTTACCATTTTGGTAGGAATGAAAGTTACACTGAGACATTTGTTTACTCCTTCTGTAACTATTCAATATCCCGATGTAAAACTTCCTTTACCTGAAAGAGAGAGAAATAGATTATATGTCAATATGGATGATTGTATTGGCTGTGATCAATGTGCAAGAGCTTGTCCAGTTAATTGTATTGAAATTGAAACTGTCAAATCAGTTCCCGGAGAAGATTTGGGCAAAACTTCTAATGGAAAGAAAAAAGCTCTTTGGGTTACGAAATTTACTATAGATTTTGCTAAATGCTGCTACTGTCAACTATGTGTATTTCCCTGCCCTACAGAATGTATTTATATGACGGATGTTTATGAATTTTCAGAATATGATAGAAATAATTTGATTTATAACTTTTCAACCCTGACTCCTGAAGAGAGAAGACAAAAGTTAGAAAATCTTGAAATTTATAATCAAGAAAAAGAGTCAAAAAAAGGTGTTAGTTAACGATGAATTATTATGATATAATTTTTTACTTGTTTGCTGCCGTAACTTTACTTTCTGCCTTGATGGTTGTTACTAATAGGAACATTGTTCATTCAGCTTTTTATTTGTTGTTTACATTCTTCGGAGTTGCAGGATTATATGTTTTATTAGCTGCAGATTTTATAGCCATTGTTCAATTGATTGTTTATGTGGGTGGAATACTTATTCTGTTATTGTTTGGAGTTATGCTTACGAATAAAATAACAAATGTTGAAATTAAAACAGGCACGATAAATTTAGTCCCGGCTGTAATAGGAATTGGTTTATTTGCCGGTGCTCTTCTCGCATCTGTGATAAATGCTCCATGGAAGATAAATATTGCTGAAAAAACTTTCCCCACTACAAAGATATTGGGGACTTTATTAATTCAGGAATATCTTCTGATTTTCGAATTATTAGGAATCATTTTACTGATTGCACTCATCGGTGCAGCATCAATAGCAAGGAAATAATTATGACTGTTGGATTAACACATTTTTTAGTTGTAAGCACTTTGTTATTCTCAATGGGTTTATATGCAATTATAACTAGAAAAAATGCAATCCTAGTTCTGATGGGAATTGAATTAATTCTTAATTCGGCTAATATAAATTTTGTTGCTTTTTCACGATTTGGAAACTTTGGATATTCTGGTCATTTGGTAGCTTTGTTTGTGATCGTTTTAGCAGCAGCAGAAGCTGCAATAGCTTTGGCTATTGTTTTGAATATTTATAAAAATATGTCAACCGTTAATGTTGATGAAATTGATAATTTGAGAGATTAAATGTACGAATCAACTTTAATAAATCTGTCTTTATTTATTTTACTTTTGCCTCTGCTTGGATTTGTTGTTACTCTTTTGTTGGGGAAAAAAGTTAAATCCGTTTTCATTTTTGAAAACTTAATCATAATCTTAACGTTTTTCTCATCTGTCTATCTATTATATTCAAAACTTGCAAATTTTAGAACGACTAAAATCTCATCCGAATTAGAATGGTTTGGTTTTAACAATTTCATTACTGGCACAAAACTCTCAATCAATCTCGGATTTATGATTGATAATATCACAGCCATTATGCTTTTTGTAGTTGCTTTGATTAGTATGCTGGTTCATCTGTACTCGATTGAATATATGAAAGGAGATGAAAGGTATAACAGATACTTCGCATATCTTGGCATTTTCACTTTCTCAATGAATGGAATTGTTCTGACAAACAATATTCTGATGATGTATATTTTCTGGGAATTAGTTGGATTGTCGTCATACTTATTGATTGGATTCTGGTTTGAGAAAAAAACTGCAGCAGATGCCGGTAAAAAAGCATTTATTGTAAACCGAATCGGTGATATTGGAATGTTTGCAGGAATATTGATTTTATTCCTTACCTATCAAACTTTTTCTTTTGATAAAATTTTTAGTTCAATTAGTTCTGGCGTGTTGCCTTTTAATAGTGATTTTTGGCTTACAGTTACGGGAATTTTATTGTTCTGCGGAGCAATTGGAAAATCAGCACAGTTTCCTCTACACGTTTGGCTTCCAGATGCTATGGAAGGTCCTACTCCGGTAAGTGCTTTAATTCACGCAGCTACAATGGTTGCTGCAGGAGTTTATTTAGTTGTTAGAATTTTTGGATTACTCACTGCTGATGCAATGTTATTTATCGGTGTCATTGGAATGATATCAGCATTCATTCCCGCAACAATCGCTCTGACACAAAATGACATTAAAAAAGTGTTGGCATATTCGACCGTTTCTCAATTGGGATATATGATTATGGCTCTGGGAGTGGGAGCATATCAGTTTGCATTTTTTCATTTAGTTACTCACGCATTTTTCAAAGCAGCTTTGTTCCTGGGTTCTGGTTCTGTAATTCACGCAATGCACCACGAACAAGACATCAGAAAAATGGGCGGCTTGCGAAATAAAATGCCTTTGACTTATTGGACTTTTGTAATTTCATCTCTTGCCATTTCGGGTATTCCGCTTACCTCAGGTTTTCTAAGCAAAGATGGAATTATTGCCAGCAGTATGGCTTTTGCAAATTTAACAGGTCATTATTTATTCCCGATTTTTAGTTTAGTAGTTGCTCTACTTACTGCATTCTATATGTTTAGATTAATTATCTTAACTTTCCACGGTGAACCGAGAGACATTCATAAATTTGAGCACGCACACGAATCACCATTTTTAATGGTAATGCCTTTAGTCCTTTTAGCGGGATTGTCTATATTCATCTGGTACACACCAAATCCTCTAAACTCAGAGCAAGGATGGATATTATCAAAATGGATAGAAAAACCAACTGTATTTACACCTGAAAGATCAAGATTCGATTTTATGAAATCATCTTCTGATGAAGAGAATAATATCAAGCAAAGCTATCTTGATGCGGAAGTTTACAAAGAAGCAATGCATTCAGCTCACTATCCTGCAATGATTTTATCAGAGTTGATGGCTATTCTGGGAATTCTCTTTGCATTTATTGTTTATCAATGGAAAAAAATCAATGCAGATTCAATAGCTGATAAAATTAAACCTTTGTATAACTTCTCTCTTAACAAATGGTATTTCGATGAAATCTATAATAAAACATTTGTTGCATTTACTATTGGTTTGAGTAAAGTTCTCGCCTGGTTCGATGCTAAAATCATTGATGGAATGGTAAACGGTTCTGCTTTTTTAACTAAACATTTCTCGTTCTTCATTGGAAACTTTGATAAATATGTAATTGATGGAATTGTAAACTTCACAGCTTATTTCAACGGTTTCATCGGATTATTAGTAAGAAGAATTCAAACCGGAAAAGTTCAGAGTTATCTGGCATTAGTAATTTTCTCATTAGTAATACTATTATTCATTTTTAAGTAAAAAGAAAAATCAGGTTTTGAAATGATTAACTTTCCAATTTTATCGCTTATAACATTCCTTCCAATTATTGGAATGATGATAATATTGTTTATTCCTAAAAGACAATCTTTATTCATAAAATCATTTACAATAATTATCACTGCTATCCAACTCGCATTAGCTATTTTCCTACTGAGCAATTATAATTTCAGCCTTGCCGGAATAAATGATATTAAGTCTTTTCAATTTGTTGAAAAATTCAGATGGATTGAAATAGATGGATTTGCCTGGTTAGGTAAAATTAAAATTGATTACTTACTTGGAGTTGATGGTTTAAGTGTTCCGATGATTCTTTTAACAACTATTATCACTTTTATTGCTTCAATCTCATCCTGGACAATTGATAAATCGATCAAAGGATATTTTCTGATGTTTTTGCTATTAGATACCGGAATGATTGGTGTTTTTGTTGCACTTGATTTCTTTTTGTTTTATATCTTCTGGGAGTTGATGTTGCTTCCAATGTATTTCCTTATCGGAATCTGGGGCGGTCCAAGAAGAGAATACGCTGCAATTAAGTTCTTCCTCTACACATTACTCGGAAGTGTTTTGATTCTCTTGGTAATGATTGGTTTGTACTTCAGCTCAATGGAAACTCTTGCTGATGGAACAAGAGTATTTACTTTCAATATGCTTGAATTGATGAATCCGACTAACTACACACAAAATGGAATTCTTTCACCATTAAATCCAGCTAATTTAAGACTAATTGCTTTTATCGGATTATTCATAGGATTCGCCATCAAAATTCCGATGTTTCCCTTCCACACTTGGTTGCCCGATGCTCACGTTGAAGCACCAACTGCAATAAGTGTAATTCTTGCCGGTGTTTTATTGAAAATGGGGACTTACGGAATCTTAAGAATTTCTTATCCGATTTTTCCCGATATTACTAAAGATTTGCTTTGGTGGATTGCGTTATTCGGTGCAATAAATATTATATATGGTGCTTTGACTGCAATGGCTCAAAAAGATTTTAAGAAATTGATTGCTTATTCTTCCGTTTCTCATATGGGTTATGTAATGCTTGGAATGGCAGCTCTTAATACTTTAGGAATTTCTGGAGCAATTCTTCAAATGTTCAACCACGGCACTATCACTGCAATGTTATTTCTTTTGGTTGGAGTTATTTATGACAGAGCACATTTACGCGATATAGAAGGCTTCGGAGGGCTTGGCAAACAAATGCCAATTTATACTGGCTTTACAACTGTTGCTTTTTTCGCGGCTATTGGACTTCCCGGATTAAGTGGATTTATCTCTGAAGCATTAGTTTTTCTTGGCGGATTTGGCAATAATTCGATAAGAATTATAGCTATCGTTTCCACACTCGGAATTTTACTCGGTGCTGGCTATATGCTTTGGACTTTACAAAGAGTTTTTCTTGGAAATTTACCTGAAAAATGGAATCAATTAACAGACGTCGATACAAGAGAATATATTATGTTTATTCCATTGGTTCTGATAATCATCTTTTTGGGAGTTTACCCCTCACCGATGCTTAATTTAATGAATTCATCTGTTAATGCAATTGTGGATGTTGTTGAAAAGTCTGGTTTATTCCTTAAATCAATTGGTTCATTATAAAGTGAGTAGTCAAATTGAATATTAACAACTTTCTCTCAGACATAGATTTAATTTATCCGGAAATCATTTTAGTTTCCACTTTGATTGTTATTTTATTATATGATTTAATATTTACCAAGAATAAAAGACTGCTTCCATTTTTCTCTTTATCCGGAATTTTCATTGCAACATTATTTACAATCCTAAACTTTGGTAAAAATGAATTTGCCTTTGGTTACGGCTCAAATAATTATCTTTTATCAATAGACGATTTTTCCAACTTCTTCAAACTTATAATTTTAATATCATCATTCATTATTATTCACTTTTCAATATTATCAAATGAAATCAAAATTTGCATAGACAGACACGGCGAATATTATACTTTATTGTTTGGAATGATGGCAGGAATGTTCTTTTTGGTTTCAGCAAACGATTTAATTGTAATATATGTATCTATAGAAATTCTTTCACTTTCATCTTATGTTCTTGCTGGATTTGTCAAAACCTCCTTAAGAAATAGTGAGGCGTCTCTCAAATATGTTATATATGGTGGTGTATCAAGTGGTATAATGATTTTTGGTATGTCTTTAATTTACGGAATGACCGGCTCAACAAATCTCGCTGAAATTAATTCAATATTAAAAGTTACTGCACTTTCTGATATTACATTTTTAACAAGCATATTGATGGTTTTAGCAGGAATAGGATTCAAAATTTCAATTGTGCCTTTCCATTTCTGGACACCTGATGTTTATGAAGGAGCTCCTATTCCAATCACTGCTTATCTCTCTGTTGCCAGTAAAGCTGCTGGTTTCGCTGTTTTAATTCGTTTTATAAAAATTATGTTTTTATCCGGAATTACAAATAATGAATATTGGGTTCTTTTTCCTATTATTGACTGGAGAAGCCTTTTAGTTATTTTTTCAATCATAACAATGACTTTAGGAAATCTTTCGGCTCTTTGGCAGGATAATTTGAAAAGAATGCTGGCATATTCTTCAATTGCTCACGCTGGCTATATTTTACTTGGCTTGGCTGTTTTATCAAATCAAGGCTTAACTGCAGTTCTTATTTACTTTATAATTTATCTTTTTATGAATCTTGGAGCATTCCTCGTTTTAATGTTAATTGCTAATGAAATAAACTCTGAAGACATTGATGATTATAAAGGACTTGGATATTCTTTACCATTTCTTTCGGCAATGCTTTCAATCTTCTTAATCTCTTTAGTTGGACTTCCTCCTACTGCAGGATTTATAGCAAAACTTTATTTATTTATTGCTTTGGTAGATGCTAAAATGATTGTGGTTGCTGTAATTGCATTGCTGAATACTGTTTTGTCACTTTACTACTATATCAGAGTTCTGAAAAATCTATACCTTTCCAAACCAAATGAAAGATACATTAAAATTAAAAATACCAGTTTATCTTATCCCTTAGTTTTTATTTTAGGCACACCAGTTTTTGTATTCGGATTATATTTTACTCCAATAACAGATCTTGCAAAATATTCACTGAAGATTCTTGGAATTTAGATTTTTATTTTTTAACCGGCTGCATAAATTTAGGCTAATAATTTCTGATTCTTATAATTCACTCATAATCCGATTTAATATTTTATACTAAGTTTCAAAAATGAAAATAAAACTGCCAATATATTTAGATAACAATGCAACAACACAAATGGACCCGCGTGTTGTTGAGACAATGATGCCGTATCTTTCAGAAAAATATGGAAATTATTCAAGTAAGCATAAATTAGGTTATGAAGCTCATTCCGCAGTTGAATATGCAAGAGAACAAATTGCTAAACTTATTAACGCAAATGCAGATGAAATTATTTTCACAAGTGGTGCAACAGAATCAATAAATTTAGCTCATATAGGATTTGCAGTTGCCAATCAGTCAAAAGGTAAACATATAATTTCATCCTTGGTTGAACATGCTGCCTCTTATGAATCACTTCAATTTTTATCAAAAGCTGGATTTGAAGTAACTTTTATTAAACCAGACAAATATGGAAAAATTGACCCTGCTGAAGTGGTCAAAAATGTTAAAAAAGACACGATTTTAATTAGTTTAATTTATGCCAATAACGAAATTGGAACAATTACAGACCTTCAACCAATTGCAGATTTTTGTAATGCAGAAAAAATAGTTTTCCATACAGATGCCACTCAAGCAGTTGGAAAAATTAAAATTGATATCCGTGAACTTAATCCTTCAATGATGTCTTTTAACGCACATAAAATCTATGGACCCAAAGGAATTGGTGCACTTTTTATAAACAAGAACTCTTTCAAATTCAATCTTTCTCCTTTGATTTTTGGCGGTAATCAAGAGAATTCCTTACGTTCAGGAACTTTAAATGTACCTTCAATTGTTGGTTTTGGTAAAGCGTGTGAAATTTTATTACAAGAATTTGAAAAAGATATTCAACATTATAAAAAGTTGACGGATTTTATGAAAAAAGCTCTAATAGCTAATTTATCTGATGTTAAACTTAATGGTCATTCATCAGATAGAATTTACAATAATCTAAATTTTACAGTTAAAGATGTTTTAGCTAATTCACTTATTAAAAATATTCCTGAAATTGCCTTTTCAACTGGTTCCGCCTGCTCATCTGAAGGAAACAAAAAGAACAGAATTCTTAAGGCAATCGGGTTACCAGACAATGATATTGATTCTACATTCAGAATTGGTGTAGGAAGATTCAATAATATGAATGACATCGAATTTGCGTCTGAAATACTAATAAATCAGATTTCTTCAATTCGTGAAAAATCATATAAAAATCAAGTGGCTCATAATCTATGAAAAATATGAATTTTAATAATTTACTTAACTCACTTATAAACAATAAAGATGAATTTTTTCAATACCTGAGAGCAAAATTTCCTTTATTTCATAATTCAAACTTTTTCTTCAGAGACTTACAATTTGGGGTTAAAGGATATTTTGAAAAGAAAGGAATTCTTCTTTCATACTCAGATTCTGAAAAATTAGCACGACTTTTTTCAGAAAAACTAATAGAGCAAAATATTTTTGTAAGATTATCAGATAACGCCTGGAAAATCAATAGTTTAAATTATATTACAAAAGAGCCGGGAGATCCATTTAAAAACATTCAATTGGGAGGAAATTAAAATGATTGAATCTGTTAACACTCAGGAAATAACTGTAACAGAAAAAGCATCAAAAGAAATAAAAAGGATTATGCAGGAAAATAAAATACCAGAAAGTTTTGGTTTGAGAGTCGGAGTAAAAGGTGGTGGTTGCTCGGGTTTAACCTACACTCTCGGGTTTGATGAGTTTACAAAAGAGAGTGATACTGTTATAGAATCTAATAATATCAAATTATTTATTGATGGAAAAAGTCTGTTTTATCTGTCCGGAACTGAGTTAGATTTTTCTGATGGATTAAATGGAAGAGGATTTGTCTTTAATAATCCAAATGCGAAAAAAACCTGTGGCTGTGGAGAATCTTTTGGAGTTTAATAAGAGGTAACAATGAACCGTAAAAATTTTATTTTATCAGCCGCTACTATAATTGGTGGCTCATTAACTACTGTATTAGCAAATAAAATTGGAATAAATATTAATAAATTAAATGAAAGGAATAATTTAATGAGCAAATTTGAGTTACCCGCTTTATCCTATTCTTATGATGCCTTAGAGCCATATATTGATAAAGCTACAATGGAAATTCATCACACAAAACACCATCAGGCTTATGTGAACAACTTAAACAAAGCCATTGACGGAACCGAATTAGAAGGAAAAACTCTTGACGAAATGTTCTCAATGATGTCAAAACTTCCTGCTGCAGTTAGAAATAATGGTGGTGGGCATTGGAATCACGATTTGTTCTGGAAACTTATGCAACCAGGTGGTGCAAAGCAACCAGAAGGTAAATTAGCAGATGCCATAAATTCAGCTTTTGGGAGTTTTGATGAATTTAAGAAAAAGTTCTCCGAAGCTGCTATCGGACGTTTTGGATCTGGCTGGGCTTGGTTAATTGTTTCAGATGGAAAACTTGTAATCACCTCCACTCCAAATCAAGACAATCCATTGATGGATGTAGCCGAAGTCAAAGGCAATCCGATTCTTGGCTTAGATGTTTGGGAACACGCATACTATCTTAAATATCAAAACAGACGTCCGGAATATATTGAAAACTGGTGGAATGTTGTTAACTGGAATGTAGTTTCAGAGTATTTTTCAAAAATTTAATCTGTTTTAATATCTTTTCAATGATTTAGGCAAGTCATTAGTTATTAAAGACTTGCCTTTTATTTTTTCAAAAAGAGCTTAAAAAATTGCTTTTAATCTTAATTCAGAGATTAAATATCAACACTATCGAAAGATATCCACCAACTAAAAGTGCTAAAATTCCGGAAGTTAAAACAGACCATATAAAACGCTGCTTAAATGCTGTCTCAGGACCTAAAAGAAAACTAACTATTATCCCAAAAAAGAAAGATAAAAAAATTCCGAATAGTGGAAACATTGCAGACATTGGAGCTGCTTCACTACCATATTTCGGCTCAACAAAAGAACTTGCTATAAGAACCAAAATAGTAGCTAAAAGCCAGGGAATACTCGCACCAAAAGGTACAATCCAAAAAGATAATGGCGAAGTTCCTCGCCATTTTGCTAAAACTGTTAGTCCTATTCCAATAAAAATTACCAATATTAAACCAAAAATAACGGTTTCTGTTTTAACCATTTTTAAATGTCGGGCTAAATTAAGAAATGATTTTTATTTAATAACTTTTTCAATTGAAATAGCCCCTCTTAAATCTCCGAAATTATAGTTGATGGCTTTGTCTTGTGGGTATTTTGTTACTATAATGTTGCTGACTTCAGGTAATATTTGCGCTTCTTGACCGTGGCAATTTAAACACTCAGCTTGAATAAAGATTGGCTTCAAAAATCTGACTTTCTTAGTTGAATTTTCAGTTATTAGCTCAATATTCTCTACCTCTGGCGATAAATTACCATCTGCAAATAATTCTTCAAACAATTTCAATACTTTCGTTTCATAATCATCCGGGACATTCTTAGGATTTCTGTTTTTAAGGCTTACTCTTTTGATTGATAGATTTTTGGATTTAGAATAATTCTCAGTTAATATTTGAGCTGTATCAGAGCACACATTAACAGCAGAGACTATCCCTTCTGTCTGAATTTTATAAACTAAAACTGATTTAAGTGAATCCATAAAAGTTTTAGCTTCTTTACGAAGTTCTGATTTAATATCATCACTTAACTGATATTCTTTTTCAGATTTGCAAGCGAAAATTAGCAAAAAAAAAATAAATGTGATTAACTTTTTCATAGGACTACATAAAACATTTTTCAAAACAATAAATCATATATTATTTATTGTATGCTTCTTTTAATTTAATCCTATTCATAGCTCTTAGAAAAGATGCTTTGGCTCTTTCTAAATCAATGTCAGGATTTTTTTCGCTTAATCTTTTTTCAGCTCTTTCTTTTGATTCGATTGCTCTATCTAAATCAATTTCCTCAACATCTTCTACAGAATCGGCTAAAACTAAAACTTTGTTGTTCAATACTTCAATAGTACCACCGGAAATAGCGAAATATCTTTTTTGATCCTCAATACTGATTCTTAATTCACCAATTTCCAAAGTTGAAACTAAAGGAGCGTGATTTTTTAAAATCTGAAAACTTCCTGAAGTACCAGGGACATTTACAGAAGTAACCTGTCCTTGAAAAACTGTTTTTGAAGGAGAGATTATCTCGAGACTAATATCAGTCATTAAGAAGCCATCCTTTTAGCTTTTTCTTCAACATCTTCAATGGAACCACAATACATAAATGCCTGTTCGGGATAGTCATCGTACTTTCCATCAATAATAGCTTTAAAGCTTCTTATTGTATCCTCTAACTTAACATATCGCCCTTTATAACCTGTAAACTGCTCAGCAACGTGGAAAGGTTGAGAGAAGAATCTTTGAATTCTTCTAGCTCTTCTGACAACTATCTTATCTTCGTCTGAAAGCTCATCCATACCTAAAATATTAATTATATCCTGTAAGTCCTTATAATGTTGTAAGATTTCCTTACACGTTTTAGCAACATTATAATGTTCCTGACCAATTATTCCAGGCTCAAGAATTCTTGAGGTAGAATCCAAAGGGTCTACTGCGGGATAAATTCCTAATTCAGAAATCTGACGGCTTAAAACTGTTGTTGCATCAAGATGTGCAAATGCTGCAGCCGGAGCAGGATCAGTTAAATCATCTGCTGGAACGTAGATTGCCTGTACAGAAGTTATAGAACCTTTATCAGTTGATGTGATTCTTTCCTGTAAAGCACCCATCTCAGTGGCAAGATTTGGTTGGTATCCTACTGCTGAGGGCATACGACCTAATAAAGCACTCACTTCAGAGCCTGCCTGAGTAAATCTGAATATGTTATCTATAAACAATAATACATCTCTACCCTCTTCATCTCTGAAATATTCTGCAATTGTCAGTCCTGTTAATGCAACTCTTAAACGTGCTCCGGGTGGTTCATTCATTTGTCCGAAAACTAAAGAGGTTTTAGCTAAAACTCCTGATTCTTTCATTTCTAACCATAGATCATTTCCTTCACGAGTTCTTTCACCAACACCAGCAAAAACAGAATATCCTCCGTGTTCCTGAGCAATGTTATGGATCAATTCCTGAATTATCACTGTTTTACCAACGCCGGCACCGCCAAAAAGGCCTGTTTTACCTCCTTTTGAATATGGTTCTATCAGGTCAATAACTTTAATACCTGTTTCAAACATTTCAGTTTTGGTGGAAAGATTCTTAAATTCTGGTGACGGACGATGAATTGAATATCTCTTATCGGATTTAATTTCCCCTAAACCATCAATTGGATTTCCAACTACGTTTATCAATCTTCCTAACGTATTAGGTCCGACTGGCACTGATATAGGTTTTCCCGTGTCAAATGCTTCCATACCTCGAACCAAACCATCTGTTGAATCCATAGCAACCGTTCTGACCTGATCTTCACCTAAATGTTGCTGAACTTCTACTATTAAATCTTCCTGAACACCCTCAACAGATGTGCGAGGAATTCTAACTGCGTTATATATCATAGGTAAATGACCATCTTCGAACTCAATATCGACAACAGGTCCTATAATTTGAATAATTTTCCCTTTTATTTCACTCATTTTTATCCTTTAATTGAATTTTGAATGCAAAAATAAGCAAGCATTATATATGTAACAAACATTTGAAAATAAGGTATTTACAGTATTATTTTTTTATACACTTAATGAAAAGCCTAAAATAATATTTAAGAATAATTATGATATAATTAGTACTATTTTATTATTATCATCTTGAAGGCTTGAGATTCTGCCTCACTAAATAATCTATATATATATGTTCCACTGGATAATTGGCTTCCATCGTAATCTATTGATACCACACCACTTTGGAGATAATCATTAAACAGTGTTTTTATCTCACGTCCAAGTAAATCATAAATAATAAGTTTATAATTACCCGGCTTTAATACATCAAAACGAATTGAAGTTGATGGATTAAACGGATTTGGATAATTTTGATACAGTCTGAAATTATTTGAAAAACTTACATTGCCAAATTCTTCAACGGAAACAGGAACTATGAACGAACCAGTACCGCCTGATTCATTATATCTTCGTTTAAATTCCTGCATATACTGGTTGGCAATAAAAAGATCCTCTATAATAATAAGATTTTCATCATTGTCATTTGAAGCGGCATTAGACCAGTTTGCTGAACCAGAAATAATTGCAGGATTAGAATTTGGCTGAGTTGCATCAACGATTCCATATTTATGATGTAAAGTTGCACCTACATTTCCAAACATTTGTGCAAAAGAATTGAGAAAATTATATTGACTACCAGTTGTATTAACCTGATCAATAATTCCTCTTACATCTGTTACACCGGCATTAAATCTATTATTTATTGCTGTTGCGATATCTGAGCGTGTGAAAGCATATACTGCAAAGTAAATGTCTTTATTAGCAGTGCCAATGACATTTGTAATTTTTCCCATTGTGCCATCAGATGGACTAAAATAAACTCTTACAGTTTTTCCTCCGATGTTAAATGTATGGGGAGTATTATCAGTTTTTTGAATACCAAATTTTGCATTTGAAGAATTTGGCAGATCACCACTTCCACCCCACATTTCCTCAAACTCAATTTTATAAGCCTGAGTAATTGTAGGGTCGTTAATTTCAATGACATTATTTTCCCATCCTGCTTCTAATGCGGATACATTCCACGATCCGGTCCAAAGCCAATCATTTGTTTGAATTGTATCACGGGCATCAAATATGAAAAACTTATTATGCATAATTCCATTGAGTCCGGAGGTTCTTTTCAGAACTGGAATTCCTGCATTTATTAAAGTCTGAACATTATTTTGTGTAGTTCTATTGTCATAGACGAATCTTACTTTTACACCACGATTTTTTGCTGCTACTAATGCATCAGCAACATTAGGCAAATCAAAAAAGCTATAAAGTGCCATATCAATGGAATATGTTGCACTGTTAATTCTGTCTATAAGTTTTTGTGCAAAATTAACATTTCCTTTCGCAGCATTTCCCGGAATTGCAACTGTGGTGTCTACTGAAAAGTTAAAATATATATTTATTGTTCCGACTGAAGGGTTTGATGATGCGGTAGTAACTGATTGTATGGAACTGAAACTTGTTCCGGCTGAATTTCTGGAATAAGCCCGGAAATAATACAATGTACCTGATTGTAGATTTGAAATTGGTACTATATGATTTGTTGTATTTCCCTGAATAACTACCGAGTCAAGTTCTAATGAAGGTGTGAGTCCATATTTCACCTGACTGTTTCCCGGTCTAACTGTATTAAAGTAAACTATAAAACTATTAGTAGTTATATTGCTTGCAACTACGGGATTTAAGACCAAAGGAGTATTATCAGTAACCAAATCATTAATAAACCTCGGAAGAATTTGATAGCCGGAATTATAAGGAGCAGAGGTTTTAAATTGTCCGAGTACGCCAATAATATCAACCGGAGACTGTGGAATCGGCTGACCAATTATTGTTGAAACATCATTATCAATTCTTAATCCGGCTGACAGAGTTCCGGTTGCATCACTAATATTATAATTTGTTGCAGAAGCAAAATTACCAGTTGCAAGAATTGTAACGTTGTTTATTCTTATCAATCTGCTTTCATATTCTTCAAATCCATTCCATTGTTGAGATACGATATCAGCGATAGTAACAATTGTAGTATCGAAATATCTGTTTGATGAATGTTTTGTAAAAA
The DNA here is from genome assembly GCA_937942875.1 of uncultured Ignavibacterium sp. Classification (GTDB taxonomy): domain Bacteria; phylum Bacteroidota; class Ignavibacteria; order Ignavibacteriales; family Ignavibacteriaceae; genus Ignavibacterium. Next base: position 18,568 of record CALEBT010000038.1, read on the forward strand.
CCGAGCCTGCTCTTCGAAAATCTAATTGAGTAAGTCCGTTAAAATGGGTCAGAGTTGATGTTACAGTAACCGAATCTCCAATAGCAACTTGCGAAGTAAATCCTGATCCAAATATTGAAATCCCGGCTGTAATGTCCTGAATAGAACCGGGACCATTTACACCGAACTGATTAGATGAAGTTACGATTCCGGATATAGTAAAAACTTGTCCGGTATCTATGGGAACTCCATTTGGATCGTTATTCTTTAAATCAGCAATTGGAGTTATTAGCTGTGAATAAATGAGTGTGTTATAAACAAAAACAAGTAGAATTAATATTTTTCTCATCTCAAATCCGTTGATAAAATGAAACGTAAAATTCTGTTATTTCCTCTGTCTGCCACATAAAGTGTCTTATCGAAGAACGCCACTGAATATGGCTCTTTGAATATTGATGGACCTCCAAAAGATTGAAGCTCATCACCAAATGAATTAAATTTATAAATACTATCTTTTCCTGCATCTGCTACGTAAATATTTCCAGAATTATCTACAGTTACTCCTTCAGGTCGTAAAAACCTATTAGGAAGCATCATCTGATTTGAATTAGGAGATAAGCGTGTTTCATATCCCGGAGTTTCTGAAGCATAATTATAATAAAGCCATTGTGTCTTGAAACTTGTGTTTCCGGTAAGAGTCATAATAAAATCAATGTTGCGACGTTTAAAAGTAGTTAATGAACTAATATTATTTGTAGATAAAATTCCAGTTCCTGTTGGTTCAAGAGAAGGAAGTCTGCCAATTAAAGTATCTATTTTACTTCCATTATTCAAAATTTTCTTCTGGAAAATGAGAATCGAATTATCGGGATTAAAAACACTGGAGTTATTCGGACCGGTTCTGGCAACATAAAACGAATTATCATAGAAAACCGCAACACCTGTATATCGGATTTGAGTGTTTAAATCAGAAGCAACATTTGGTCTTGGCAGTAATCTGGTGACTGGGGCATTCTCTATATTATGTGAAGCAGACACTAAATCAATTTTATATACTGCTGAAAAAGTCTGTCCTAAAGTATCAAATTCAGCACAAACAATTAAGTTCAATTGATAATCCTGAGCAATTTCAATTGGTCTTTTAATCTCTCTTGTTCCTAAAATAGTTCCTGCAAGATTCATCATAACAATTCTGTTATTATCAGTATCTGCTACATATATAAAAGGTTCATTGCCGATATAAACATCCTGCGGTTTATTGAAACCTCCCCACGGCGGATTTATCTGAATATAAACTGTATCTCCGGCAATATTACCAAGTCCTCCGGTGTCAGTAGGAAGTTCTAATTTATCTGCACAGCTTAAACAGATTAAGAGTGAGAAAGAGATTAAGAAAAAAATGATTGAATTTATTTTATTGTTTTTCATAGTCCTAATAAAATTGAAAATCTATGTGCTGAACCTAATCTTGTAAAATTTGAATATGCATAATCAAAAGTAAAATTTGCAATTTCTAAAGGAAGATTTACTCCCGCACCGAAAGTATAATTTTGTTCATCTACATTAAATTTATAACCAGCTCGCAAATAAAGAATTTCAGACCAGGAATATTCAAATCCGGTTGACACATTTTCACTATTATCATTTGGATGATTTAATTGTACCGATGAAGTTACTCTGTGCTGTTCATCCTGATAAGGCTCGAATGCAAAACCTATTCTAAACATAGTTGGTGGTGCGAAATCCTGCCATTCAGAAACTTCTCTTTTACCTATGAGAATAACTTTACCATCAGGAGCCAGATTACTACCAAAATTAGATACTGCAACAGCAAAGCGTGTTGATCCTAATCCGGTCCAGTAATAGGTTCCTAAATCAACTAATACTCCCCTCATTTTTAATTTGTCTAAAGTTTCTTCCATATATCTTATGGTTGCACCAAAACTAAACTGTTCAGTCATTTTTCTTGAATATGAAAAACCAAATGCCAAGTCACTAAAACCAAAATATTCTCCGGTTCCAAAAGGAGCAAATTCTGTGGTAACTGGCATTTTCTGCATTGTCAGTGCAGTTAGTGAAATTCCAAATGAATTTGTTTCATCAAAATGATATACTGCACCTAAAAAGTCGTGGTTAATATCAACAAGCCACTTATTATGAGAAAAGAAAACCTGATTATTTTGGAATTGTGTCAGTCCGGCTGGATTCCAGTACAAAGCTGAAGCATCATTAGCAATAGCTACAAATGCATCACCTAAAGCTGTTGCACGACCACCAACTCCAATTTTAAGGAATTGGGCTGTTGAAATTCCAGCTCTCTGCCCACCAAGAATAGGGAAAAGTTGGGCAAATGACTGACAACTGAATAAAAAAATAATAATTGTTAAAAGAGTATGTTTTATTTTCATAATTTTATTCTAAAATCTGAAACTTATACCGAACTTAATATTTCTTTTTGTCAGATATCTTGCAGGATTAAAAGGATATGGATTTATTGGTGCCTGCAAATCAGGATAATTAGGATCATTCCAACTATTTGGAACAGGGTCACCAAATTCATAAGCTTTGCCTGTAACCGGATTTATAATAGCGGAATTCTTAAAATCAAAAAGATTGTTTACTTCAACGAATATTGAAAATTTTAACTTATCTATTGTTATGTATTTCTCAAAATTTAAATCAATCCAAAACCAGTCATCACCAAGTTTTGAATTTCTTTCTCTTCTGATAAACTCATATATTGGTCTGCCATCTGTTTGGTATGAGTTTGTAAATACTGCAGGGGTGTACCTTTTTCCTGATTGGTAGAAAAATCTAATATACAGATTATAATCGTCAAAGATACCCGGGGCAAAACCAAAAAGAGGATTTCCTTTTTCAACATAAAAATTAAGAGATAAAGAAGCGTTTATCGGTCTATCCCAGGTTACATATTCTTCTTTAATTGACTCATCAAGGTCTCCGGTAAGAACCAATACACCTTCATCTGCGCTGGAGCTTTTACCAGTAACTATTGAATAAGCAAAGGAAGCATTTCCACTAAACCACTTGCCAATTCTCTTTTTATATTCTAATTCTAAACCTCTTGAACGTGCGTAGTCTGTATTAACATAAGTAATAAACCTTTGAGTAGCGAATCTGGCTGAGGTTATTCGTGCTGTTCTTGTGCTTACGTAATCAAAAATATCTTTGTAATAAGCTGTTACAGTTAGAACATCATCATTTGTAAACTGAGTTCTAAGACCAAGTTCATATGCAACAGTAGTTTCCGGATTCAGATTAGGATTTCCAAATCTTTGAAACGACGATTTTGCATTAGCGGGGCTTAATTTAGCATAAACAAACTGAGGTTTTGGCCATTTACTAAAATGTCCGTATGAAAAGAATAAAGTCTGATTGTCCGATACAGGATGTGAAATTCCTAATCGTGGACTCAATCTGGCTTTGAATCTTCTATTGCCGAAAAATCCAAATGAGTTATCTTTATATCTTTGTCTGGTTTCATCCGGAATAGTAACAACTTCAGGATTTTCAATTGCATCATCAACGTATTTCCCGGGGAACCAATAATCTAATCGAAGTCCAAAGTTTAAGATCATACCGCTGAAATTGATATTATCCTGTGCATAAAATGAACCTAATGCTGGGAATACTCTGTACAAATCATTATTTAATCCAAGTTCTCCAATCCAAGGTTTATAAATGTCAATAACCTGCATTTCCTGAAATCTGAAATCAAATCCCGCTTTAAATTTATTTTTCTCATCAAAAAAACTGGTTAAATCTCCACGTATTGAGTATTCCTGAACAAAATGATCTCGCCAGGTGAATGGATTTCCGATATCCCAGAAACCATCACCGGGTATTACTCCGATTGTATCTCTGTTAAGATTAAAGTATTCAATTGGAAAACTTGTTATATCTTTAGGTTCAACATATTCTTTCCACGATTTTCCATTTGCATCTGCTCTGAGATTAGTGAAATAATTACTTAATTTTAATTCATAAAATGTCTTCGAACTTAAAGTATGAGTAATAGTAAAAGTGTGATATTTATTATTATGAGTAAAAGTATTGGCATTATCAAGAATGTATTGAAATTCATATTGATAGCCGGGACTTGGCTCAACATATTCCAAATTAGATTGCAGTGATTGTGAATTCTGATTAATATTTACTGACTGATTATAAGAATAATTAAACTTCAATGTTGGAGAATATTTGTAAGTGAGTTTCCCCATCCAAAACCAACTATTTTCTGATTTCGGAGCAAAACGACTTCCATAGAAAGTTGATGAATACAACTGCTTTGCTTTTGGTTTGAAATATCCTTGAGTAATACCATCACTAAATCCACCATAAAAACTTCCAAAGAAAGTTAATTCACCTGGAATATTAATACCAATTGCAGGAAGAATAAAGGATGTAATTGGTTCAGGACCACTGAAATTTGCCTCTGTAATGTCAATATTGAAAATATTATATGAAGAACTTGAACCAAAATTATCCCGTTTATGAGACAGATAACCGTGATACTTTGAGCCACCTTCACGGGTTTTAACATTAACCACTCCGGAAGTTGCTTGTCCAAACTCTGCATTATAACCACCTGTAATAATTTCAACTTCTTCAAGAGCATTCGCTGAGAGTTGAAGACCAAATCCGGTTCCGGCTAAAGGATCTTGAACAGAGACACCATCAAGTAAAAATGCATTCTCATACGACCTGCCGCCGCGAATATGAATTGCGTTATCAGATTTTATAACACCTGCCTGTTGACTAACAAGATCAGTTATATTTTCAATAATTGCTATTTCAATATCTTCTCTCGAGATAGATTTTTTACTCTGCGTTTCCTCAACATCCATCAAAGGTTTTTCACCAACTACCACAACATCCTGCCCAAGTGTAAGAACTGTTTCTTCTAATTCAACATCAATTTTTTTTGTCTGATTTGAAACTATTTGAATTCCGGTAAACTGAACTGTTTTATATCCTATCAAAGAAATTTCTACAGTGTAATTCCCTGGATTAATTGATGGAATATTATATCGACCATTTATATCAGTTGCAGCACCATAATAAGTTCCTTTAAGAACAACATTTACTCCCGGTAATCCTTCACCTGTTGCTTTATCTTTTATTATTCCAATTAAACTACCGGGCACTTGTGCTAAAATTAAAGTTGACCAAACAATTATTGAAGTAAATATTTTTATCATTTTGTTACTCCAAATTCCTGAAACAGAACTTTGTCTAAAAATGCTTTTGCATTGAAAGGATTACCATTAACTCTGCTTAAAGGCAGACCAAGAAAAATTATTCTTGAATCTGAAGTTTTGAAAGAAATAATCGGCTGATTTGGTAAATCAAGATTGTATAAATTTTTTGAAGTTACAGGATTTGGATAATAAGTCCTGATTCTTGCAACGGGAACATTTCCATCATCAATTGATAACTGCGGATAATTCAATATTACTCCATCTCCAATCGGGTTCACTTTAGTATTTTTAGGAATAACACTAATTGGTGCAGGACTTAAACTATCTATCGGTAAAAAATCACTTAGACCTCTTGGATCAAATAACTGTGGAAACATCATTGAAAATAAAACCTTACCACCTGAGATAGTATAATTTCTTATTGCAATTTGAGCAGGTTCCAAAGTAGGATCATTGTCTGTATACCAGATTATCACCTTAAATAATCTTAGTGTCTCTAAAAATTGCGGAGATAATAATCTTGGTAATAATAATGGAGGAGTACTTGTTGTTTTGCCTAGTTTAATGTCCCAAATATCATATCTGTCGGATAAGTTAAGACTATCCATCATTTGATTGTAAAAGGAAGCAGTATTGTCATTAACTCCATAATCATCAATTATAAGAATATCACCCTTAGGCTTCTTAACATACCATTTTAAGCTACTTCCTTCAGCTGGCATTGATATTAATTGGCTTCTTGAACCAGCAATATCATCGCAATAAACATAGAATCTGTTCAACTGATTTAATTTTAATCCCTTTAATTTGACTGGGAAAGGAACGTTTATAGATGTTCCTAAATAAATATCGCAATCTACAATGTCTGAGTTGAAAGGTGCTTCAGCTTTAAGAGTAATAAATCTGGTGTTTGGTGGAAGTTCAACCTTCTCTGAAGTATCATTTAATGCTACAAAAACTTTCCTAATGGTATAATCACCATCTAAATCAGAAATTGTCCATCCGAATGAAGCTACTGTAAATGTTGTGTCAGGTATAAGAATAGTATTATTCTTACTATCAACTAAAAATTTAATGACCGGAGGAGAATTTTTTAATGGAAGTTTTAAAGTAGCCGGATTTGGATCAATAGCACCACAATCAATAAATGGTTCCCCTTCATCCCACTTATTATTACCATTTAAATCAGTAAATGGCTCCGGACCGAAGTTAATATTACCTGAGATAAGCTGAACATCATATTTACCATTTCCTGAATTATCTACTGCTGCAACTCTGAATAGATAAGAAGTATCCGTTCCTAAAATAGTAAAGGATAATAATGAATCATTCTTTGAGGTAAACTTCCATTTTATTCCATCAATAGAGATAAAATAACCGATAACTAATCCATCAGGATCATCAGCCCACCAGTGCAATCTTACACTGCTTTGTTGCTGACTGATTGTACTGTCAGCAAAAACAGAGATATAAGTCTTCGGTGGCTTATTTGCTACAGGATTATTTGACAAATCTTCATAACAGGAACTCATCAGTGCTATAAATAAGGTTCCTGTTATGAGAAATAGAATTTTTTTCATTTAATTAGACAATTTTATTTTAACTCTTAATGATTTAACTAATCTTATTTCATCAGAATCATTTTCTTGGTTGCCTGATAATCATTAACATTAATCTGATATAAATATACTCCTGAAGGCATTGATGAAGCATCAAAAATAACTTTATAATTTCCTGCTGTCTGATTCATATTAACCAAAGTTTTAACTTCTCTGCCAAGAATATCGAAAACTTTAATTTCGACAAAACCTTCAAAAGGAATTTGATATTCAATTGTTGTTATTGGATTAAAAGGATTCGGATAATTCTGATTTAAGTTATAATTGTTTATCGAGTAACCGGTATTGTTATCTAAACTGTTAGAAAAACCGACAAAATCATCTATTTTTCGAGGGACGAGTTTATAATTACCAAATGAGTAAAATAATATTCCACGCAATTCAGTGAAAGAATTATGTAATCTAACTCTGATATTTCCGGGGACTGAATCAAGATTAGCAACCCATAAATTATGATAGGGATGATTGCCCTCCTGTAATTCAACTCTTGTATTTACATTAGAATTATCAGCGACTAAAATTTCACCAAAATTACTATTACCTCCACCACCAGGGCCAGGTTGACCATCCGCATTTTCATTAGTCACTTTAACATTAAGATATTTAATTAGTACAGATTCCCACTGCTCTGCTGAAATAGTTCCGTTAGGGAATGTTGAAATATCAGCGGTTGATAAAGTTGCAAAATTTGGTAAAGGATTATTTGAAGAATTTACAACTAAAGAGGTTATGCTATCTATTACTGTGTTGCTATTACTTTCTCTGATAAGACCACTTATTGTAACATTCTGACCTCTGACTAAAGGATCTGCGGCTAAACCAGCAACAGTAATTCCACTCCAAGGTCCTTCTCCGTTTTGCATATGAACTCTTCTGCTAATCTGATTACCATCACCTTGTAAATCAGAGGTATCTGCAGTAACTATTCCTGAAATTGTAACCCTATAGTTATTATAAGCACTAAATCCGCTTCCAAACGGACTGTATTGAACATCCTGAATTTTGAGTGGTCGGTTTAAAACAAGATAGAAATATTTATTTCTGACTGTATCAGCAGGATTAGTCGAAACCATTCCATCGTTATCCTTAGCCCAAATATAAAAATCAACTAATGCAGAATCTAAATTGACTGCAGGAATTGTTGCAGACCAAAGATTATTTAAACCTAAGGTCATTGGTAAATCAATAAGATTTCCACCATTTACTCGATATCTTACTTTCGCTTCTGATACTTGCCCACCGGGATCATTATCAACAATAGTTGCTGTAATGGTTACCGCCTGATTAGGTGAAATAACATCAAGATTTCTTCTGACATTTGTAATTGCTGCAGGAGACTGACCTATTAGTAAATCATCGGGGAAAATTGGACGAATTACGTATCTTGTCGGCAAAGATGAAGTAGAGCTGAATTGACCTACAACTCCCCTGATATACTGAATAGTAGTTCCATCCAAAGGAGGTTCCCATTCTCTAAGTTTATGTGTTCTTTTTGTAAAATAACCTGATTGATCGTGGATAAAAATTTTATTACCGTTTGCATCATTTATTGCAAAAGGGGCGCTTGATGATGTGGAAGTATTTCTGTCTGAAGTAATCACATTTCTAATTATAACATACATACCTTCATATTTCTCTCCTGAAAGAATATTACCGGTTGGTAAATTACCTGTGTTCAAATCTGCTATTGTAATTTCCACAGGATTTCCGCGATTGGGTTTGCTACCTACAAATTGTACAGGCATTAAAGGATTTGTCAACACGTTTATCTGTGTTTGTCCACCTGTTTGCCCTGCCGAAACAAACTCTGCTACTACACCAGTTATTGTTACTACCTGAGCTGTATCTAATAAATCCATTAATGTTCCTTGTGCTCCAAAAGAAGTATCATTTTGAATAATATTAATTCCAGCCCAGGTTGTATTAGCATAATTTGTATCTCTAAGATAAGTTTGCCATCTGGCACCAGCCCACATTACAGGTCGTCTGTCAAAAGTTGGATTAACAACAGGCGGTACCATAACAACACCAGTAACTTGAACTGTGTCTCCTACTCTAAGACTTCCCTCTACTCCCTGACTTAGTAAACTATCAGGAACAAACTGAATTTGACTAATTGTTGCGTGAGGATAATTCTGCGAGTAAATAAGAATACTGCTCAGAAAAAATATTAATAATGAAATTCTAACTTTCATTTTATCTCCTTTTTATTTGACTATTAAAAATTTTCCAGTTTTTATCTCGCCAGTATTACTGTCTTTAACTGAGAATAGATATAATCCAGTAGCAATTGCTTGATCATTATCAGTTATTAAATCCCAGGCATGCTCACCACCAGACATAATCTGTTTTCCATCTTTTGAAAAAGTTTCAAACCATCTCAAATCGGAACTATTACTTTGACGATCGTGATTAATTCTTTTAACTACATCACCGGCTAAAGTATAAATCGTTATTTCACATTCCTGAGGAAGGTTATAAAAATAAATTTTTCTAAGTCGTTCCGAACTTCCATCCCAAATAGCGTTTGCGTAGTATGGATTTGGATACACTCCAATTTTGACATCCGGATTAGATGTTGGTAAAGTACCGGGAATTATTTTTATTGCATTGACTAATTTTCCGGATTCAAGACTTTCGAGATTAAAAGTTTCATCTCCTTTATCAAATGCAGTTACTGAAAAAACATAAGTCCATCCATTTAAGAGATTCGGAACCTCAAATTTATACCAATATTCTGTGGTATCGCCACTAAATTTAACCGGACTATCTAATCTTACGTAAGAAAAACCGGCATTTAGTCCAATGTTATTTCCCATACTATCAAATTCAGCCATTTTAACCAAAGAAACATTTAAATCCTGAGAAGTAGTCAAATCATATCCGGCCATAGTTCTATAAAGTCTGTAACCTTCAAAATCTTTTTCTCCTGTGATTGGATCAACTGAAAGCTCTGCTCTTTTATCCCAATAAATAGTTGCTTTCTGATTTTCAGGAATAACTTTTACTTTAGGATTTTGTGGAGGTGTTGGCAAAACATATCGTGTTAATTTACCATCGCCATTTAAATCTTCATCAGGGTCTAAAATTCCATTTCTGTTTCTATCCTCTCCAAAATATGCACGTAATGCCCATTCAGCACTTGTAAATAAATTTGTTTTTTGTTCATCTGAATCTAAAGCAGCCGGATCAGTTCCAAATTTTTTAGCAGTAATTATAGCAAAAACAACATTTACAGAATCTCCCGGAGCAATTTTTCTGAAAGGACCTGCTGAAATCAAAATAGAACGATTTGATGGTGTTCTCAGAACTGAAGGAGATATGTTGTAAGGGAATCTGTTATTTCCACCAAAAAATCCTTGCAATTTTAGATATCTTGCAAAATCGTCTTGCGGAGCAAAAAGATTAGGATCAGTTGTATTTCTAAACTGCCAGCTTACAAAATTTACTGAATCGAAGCGAGCTGATGCTCCTAAAAACTGTACTCCGATATAGCTATCAGTAAAACCGATATCTCCAATAGCGTCAAATTCGTATGCAACTCTAAATTCAGAAGAATATCCATTACCACCTTTATCGAAAAAAGTTCCACCTGAACGTGGTGAAGTAACATTAGTATTTCGAACTACTGCATCTGTCCATAAGCCAACATAAATACTATCTAAATATTTACCAGAAACATTTTTGATCCAATAATCCATTATTATGAAATTATTCGCAAAAGAAAGATTCCAAGCATAAGAACGATGAATTACTTCAACACCGATTGGATTATGATCGGGAATTGGTTCACCTCCGGAAAGTGTTCTGCTTGAATCAGAGTATTCCATATAAAAATCCTGATGAGAAACTGCATTTGGAGAGTAAACTTTTGAATCAACTAACGATGATGCTTCGATTACTTTTGCTCCAGGTTTGTTTGTAAATTCGAAACCTCCGCCTCTGGCTGAAACAGAAGCAGCATCAACCGCAGCAGTAGTTACAAAAGGACCTTGTCTTCCACTACCGAGAGAATCATTTGCTGTATAAGCACCAATCCAAAGTCCTCCGTCGAAAAGATGTTCTATGCCTGAACCAATTGGGAATTCGCAACTTGGTTGGCGTGGCCAGAGAACAAATCCGTGCCCGTACGTACCAAAATTGGTAATGGTTAAACCAATGTTTCCAACATTTGTAAATTTTGTATTATCGTCATCAAGTCCTTTGAAGAATGGATTTTGAACTTGTGAATAAACAAATGCTGAATTAGTTAATAAAGTAATTAAAAATATTTTTATTCTCATTACAATAAATTTTTTTTACAAATATAGAATTTGATTATTATTTGAATGTTAAATTTTTGTCAAAAATTGCTCTTGCATGCTGATCTGCTTTATAAGAACTTCTTACAAGAGGCGATGATTCTACTATTTTGAATCCCATTTTAATTCCCTCTTCTTTATAGAAATTAAACTCCTCAGGTTTAACAAATCTATCAACAGGGAGATGATTTTTAGTTGGTTGCAAATACTGACCGATTGTTAAAATATCACAACCGTGCTTTACAAGATCTTTCATTAAACTTAAGACTTCATCTTTAGCCTCTCCTATTCCTACCATAATTCCACTTTTTGTTTTTAATCCTCTGTCTTTAAACCATCTAATCAAATCAAGGCTTCTTTCGTATTTTGCCTGAGGGCGAACCGCATGATATAACCTGGGAACAGTTTCTAAATTATGATTTAATATGTCAGGTGGACTTTGCATAATAATTTCAAATGCGTATTCCTCTCCTTTGAAGTCAGGGATTAATATTTCAACTGTACAGTCATTTTTATTTTCTCTGATTAATCTTACACATTCTTTAAAGATAAAAGCACCACCGTCTTTTAATTCATCTCTATTCACTGATGTAATAACTACGTGACGTAAATTCAATTCTACAACGGATTCTAAAACTCTTTTTGGTTCATCAAGATCAAGTTCGTTCGGAATACCAACTTTAATATTACAAAAGCCACAGCTTCTGGTGCAAGTATCTCCAAGTATCATAAAAGTAGCAGTTCGATGATTCCAGCATTCAGCAATGTTTGGACACTTTGCTTCTTCACATACGGTATTTAATTTCTGACGCCGCATCAAACTTTTAACATCAAGATAATTGTCTCCGGTGGGCAATTTAACTTTTAACCAATCAGGTCTTTTGCCTAAGTTTTCTTTTTTTGATTCAACTAACTCTTTAAATGCTCTTTGATGTTGATTTATAGTTCTCATTTATTCCACTTCAATTAAATAGTATTAAAATCAAAATTCTCAAGATTATCTTTCAAATCTTTAAGGAATAATCCTCCCAGCATACCATCTATCAAACGATGATCGTGAGAAAGAGTAAGTGCCATAATATTTCTGATTGCAATTGTATCAGTGCCATCAACTTCAATTACAACAGGAATTTTTCTGACTGCCCCGACTCCAAGAATAGCGACTTCCGGCTGATTGATGATTGGTGTACCCCAAACTGTACCAAATACACCATAATTCGTAATAGTAAAAGTTCCGAATGAAATGTCATCCGGAGTTAATTTTTTTGTACGTGAACGAGTTGCTAAATCCTGAATCGCGCGTGCAAGACCAATTAAATTTTTGTCACCTGCATTTTTAATATTTGGAACTATCAAGCCGGTTGGTTCAACAGCTACTGCTATACCAAGATTGATATTCCTTTTTTGGATAATATTATTTCCATCAATTGAAGAATTTACCAACGGATATTTTTTAAGTGCTTTGACAACAGCATCCGAAATAAATGCCATATAAGTTAATTTGACATTCTCTTTTTCAAGATAATACTCTTTTTTGGCGTTGATAAAGTTATGAATTCTTGTAACATCAACTTCTATCATTCCGGTAACGTGTACAGAGGTATCACGACTATGAACCATATGCTCCATAATTTTAGTTCTTATATTATCCATCGGAATAGTTTGATATTCCATTGAAGAACTAAACTGTTGGATGAATTGCGGTTCAGATATTACAGCAGACCTTTTTTCAACATTTTGAATTGGCTTAATCTCTTCTTTTGGTTTCTGATAAGTTTTAGTCTTTCTGTTTTCCAGGTAATTCAGAATATCTTTTTTTGTTACTCTACCTTCTAAACCAGTTCCTTGAATTGTTTCGAGTTCAGAGAATGATATATTTTCTTTTTCAGCAATACTCAATACCAAAGGTGAGAAGAATCTTGAGCTATTTTTGGTTGGTTCAACTGATAAATCAGCAACTCTATTAAAATTATCGTGCATTGATACTATTTCTTCTTGAACCTGAACCTGAACTTGATCTTTAGCCTTATCTTTCTGCTCAATCTTCTCTTCAAATTCAATTTTAGGGGATTGTTGGACTGATTTTGATGATAATCTTGCTACGACAGTTCCAACTTCAACTGTTTTCTGTTCTTCGACAAGAATCTCAACTAAATAACCATCCTGAGGAGAAGGAATTTCAGTGTCAACTTTATCAGTACTTATTTCAAAAATTGTTTCGTCTTTCTTTACATAATCGCCGACCTTTTTATACCATTTAATTATAGTACCTTCCATAACAGATTCGCCCATTTTAGGCATCGTTATATCAATAATATCTCCGGGTTCTGTGGATATTTGAGAATTCGCTTCAACTTTTTCTTGCTTAATTTCTTTTTGATTTTGTTGCTCAACAACTACAGATTGTTCATCAGAACTCTGAATTTTTGCTACTACAGTACCTACTTCAACAGTCTGTCCTTCCTGAACTAAAATTTCTGTTAAAACTCCATCAGATGGGGAAGGAATTTCAGTATCAACTTTATCAGTACTGATTTCAAAGATAATTTCATCTCTTTTCACTGAATCACCAACTTTTTTATGCCATTTAATAATGGTTCCTTCACTAACACTTTCACCCATTTTTGGCATAATTATATCCATAATAAATCTCCTAATATTTCAAAATCTTTTAATGATTAAATTATTTTAATACTTCAGTAAACCTAAGATAGCATTAAAAATTTTATCACGGCTTGGTAATACTGTGTATTCAAGTTTAGGTGAATAAGGAATATGAGAATCCAATGCTGCTACTCTTCTAACCGGAGCATCAAGAAATTGGAAACAATTCTCATTAATCCTTGCTGCTATTTCGGCACCAAATCCTCCTGTTAAATTATCTTCGTGAATAACAATAGCTTTATTCGTTTTTTTGACTGAATTATAGATCGTATCTTCATCAAGAGGATTGATTGTTCTAATATCAATTACTTCAACAGAGTACTCAAATTCTTCTTCAAGTTTTTTTGCTGCGATCATAGCATCCCAAAAACAAACTCCCCACGAAATAACTGTTAAATCTGTTCCTTCACGTGCTACTTTAGCCTTACCAAAAGGGACTAAATAATTTTCATCTGGTTCAGGAGTCATTGCAAAACTTTGCCTGTATAAACCTTTATGTTCACAGAAAAGAACCGGATCTTTAATTCTGCAGGCAGTTTTAAGTAATCCTTTTGCATCAGCGGCATTGGATGGATATGCAATGTAAATTCCGGGAACGTGTGCAAAAATTGATTCAATATTTTGGGAATGGTAAAGTCCTCCGTGGATATAACCACCAACTGCAACTCTTGTAACAACCGGAGCAGCATAAGTATTATTTGATCTATATCTGAAAGTAGCTAGTTCATCTTTCATCTGATTAAATGCAGGCCAGATATAATCACCAAACTGAATTTCTACTACCGGTTTGAGTCCAACTAAAGACATTCCAATAGCAACTCCCATTATACTTGCTTCGGCTAAAGGGGAATTAAAAACTCTTTCGTTTCCATATTTGGTTGATAATCCTTTTGTAGCAGTGAATACTCCTCCCTTTCCATCAGCAATATCTTCTCCAAAAATGTACATTTTATCATTGAAATTCATTTCTTCGTGCAAAGCGTGATTTATTGCGTCAACCATTACAATTGGTTTACCGTTTGGTTCATTCTTTTCATATTCAAGGCTTTCCTTAAATCCACTTTCATCGTAAACGAATTTAATTGCATCCTCTTCTTTTGGGTCTGATGATTTGATAGCAGATTCACCGGCTTCAGTTAAATCATCATTAATTTTTTTCCACAAATTATCTAATTCTTTTTCAGTAATAATACCTTTATCAATTAAATATTTACTGAATTTGGCAATAGGATCTCTTTTTAAGTCTTCATCTATTTCTTTTTCATTGCGATATTTTTTTTGATCGTCAGAAGAAGAATGTGATTGTAAACGCACAACATCAGCTTCAATTAATACAGGACCTTTACCACTTCTGATATAATCAATAGCCTCTGATATTTTTTCGTATGATTCAAAAAAATCCGTACCATCAATTTCCATAGTTAAAAGGTTTTTATAACCTTTCATCATTGCCGAAATTGAATGACCCTCTCCCCCACTCTGAGCAGAAACGTGAACAGAGATGGCATATTTATTATTTTCTATTAAGAATAAAACCGGAAGTTTATCCCGACTTGCCCAGTTTACAGCTTCGTGAAATTCTCCTTGTGAAGTTGTACCTTCACCACTGCTAACATAGGAAATTGCATCAATTCCCAGCTTTTTATTCGCAAGTGCTACACCAACAGCCTGCAAGAACTGAGTACCAGTGGGCGATGACTGAGAGGGAAGATTAATGTTCGGATGTCCCCAATGCATCGGTAATTGACGACCACCGCTTGCAGGATCATCTGCTTTTGCAAATGTTTGTAAGAACACTTCTTTCGGTGTTACACCAGCCATCAATACCAAACCCAGATCACGATAATAAGGAAACAGCCAATCTTTTTTAGGGTCAAGCAAAAGTCCTACAGCCATCTGGACAGCTTCGTGACCACTTGCTGCAATATGGAAAAATGTTTTTCCCTGTCGAAGATAATTCATTGACTTGTTATCATATACTCTGGTTGTTATCATCATTTTTAGCACATAAATTAACTTTTCTTTTGAAAGAAAAGTTTTTTTACCATTATCATTAACAGATGTAAATGTATCTTTTGTCTGATTGGATTTTCTTATTTCTTTTGATTTTACATTTTTTGTCATTAGTAACCTTTCATTGCCTCAAAATGATTTTGATTAAGATTTAATATTTCCCCGGAAAAAATTATATCATAGTCAAATACTTCTTTAAAGTGGTTAATAACTTTTTCTTTAACTTCAGAGATTTGAAAATTTCTTCCAAGTTCTTTCTCTAAGGATGTAACTGCTTTGTCAGAAATTCCACAAGGAATTATGCCATTGAATAAATTCAAATCAGTATTAACATTGAATGCAAATCCGTGCATAGTAATCCAACGACTGATTTTTATTCCAATAGCAGCGATTTTTCTGTCTTCAATCCAAACTCCGGTATATTTTTCATTTCTCTTAGCTTTCAAACCGTATTCTTCGCAGACTTTAATGAGTACTTCTTCCAAATTACGAAGATACTTATGAGAATCCTGATACCATTCTGATAAATTAATTATCGGATATCCGACTAACTGTCCCGGACCGTGATAAGTAATATCTCCACCTCTATCAATGTTAAAAACTGAAACTGAATGTTTCTCAAGAAATTCTTTATCAACGATTAAATTCTTAATGTGAGCAGTTTTTCCTAAAGTGTAAGTATTTGGATGCTCAAGAAGGATTAAAGTATCTTCAATCTGATTATTTACACGAAGGGAATGAATTTGATATTGCAAATCCCAAGCTTTTTTATATTCAAGTAACTCTAAATTGTAATATCTAAGTTTTCTGTTCATCAAGCAAATAATCAGATATGAATTGCTTCATTTAAGGAATTCGCTGCTGCTTCCATAATAGATTCTGATAAAGTCGGATGAGCGTGAACAGTCTTTAAAATTGAATGAGCAGTTGCTCCGTGAGAGCGAGCAAGAACTAATTCAGCAATCATTTCCGTTGCTTCACTTCCAATAATATGAGCCCCTAATAATTCGCCGTATTTTTCATCAAATATAAGTTTTACAAAACCTTCTCTTTCACCGATCGCAAATGCTTTCCCACTTGCCATAAATGGAAATTTACCAACTTTGTAATTTAATCCTAACTCATTACACTTTTTTTCAGTTAATCCAACACTGGCAACTTGTGGTTGACAATATGTGCAGCCAGGAATGTTTTCATAGTCTAAAGGATGGTTTTTGATCCCTTTAATTGTCTCAATACAATGAATTGCTTCAGCACTTGCAACGTGAGCTAACCACGGAGGACCAATCACATCTCCAATTGCATAAATTCCAGGAATATTTGTCTGATAAGTATTCTTATCAACTTTTATATGATTCTTTACTATTTCAATTCCTAATTCCTCTAATCCAATTCCTTCAACATTTCCGACTACACCAATTGCATTAAGCACCTTTTCTGCAGTCAATTCTTTTTTAGAGCCATTATGATTGATTGTTACAACTACTTTATCCTTTTTTATTTCTGCTTTCTCAACAATAGCTTTTGTGTAGATATCTATTCCTCTTTTCTTGAAATTCTTTTCAAGAGTTTGAGATACTTCTGTATCTTCAATAGGCAAGATGTTATCAAGCATTTCAACGATGGTAACTTTAGTACCAAGAACGCTGTAGAAATATGCAAATTCGATTCCGATAGCTCCCGCACCAATAACAACTAACTCTTTTGGAAGTTTATCGAGTATCATAGCTTCGGTGCTTGTTATTATGTTTTTCCTATCAACAGGGATCTGAGGAATCATTCTCGGTCTTGCACCTGTTGAGATTATAATATTATCGGTAGTTATTGTCTGGGTTTTTTTGCCGGATTCATCGAAAATCTCTATCTCATTTTTTGAAGATAACTTTCCGAAACCTCTGATTCTATCAACTTTGTTCTTTTTAACAAGCATCTCAACATTTTTAGTGATTTTATCAGAAATATTTCTGCTTCTTTTTATTATCTCATTAAAATTAAAAGATAACTCCTTTGCATATATTCCGAAATCTTTGCTATGGTTCTTTAAATTATCATAAATTTCAGCATTTTTAAGAAGTGACTTAGTTGGAATGCAGCCCCAATTCAAACAAATTCCACCAAGATTATCTTTATCAATTACAACTGTCTTAAATCCTAATTGCCCGGCTCTGATAGCAGCTACATATCCTCCGGGACCACCACCTAAAACAGCAATTTGGTATTGATTTGCCATATTTTAATTATCTGATTAGTTAATAATTTGTTTTCAAATATAAACAGTTTGTCTTTTCTATAAAACGTCAAATAATATAAAAAAAGTTTATGTTTGGAATTATTACAGAGTGTAAAATGTTATTGGGTTCAAAAAAGGAATAAATATGAATTCACCGGTAAATCTTGATTATGATGATTTCGTAAGTCAAGTAAAAAGTAATAACTCAGCTATATTAATTGATGTAAGAACTCCCGAAGAATATGAAATTTTTCACATTGAGGGTTCATTACTGTGCGATATCTACAATCCAAATTTCGTTAATGAAATCCTTTCTCTTGACAGAAACAAGGATTATTATATTTATTGCCTCAGTGGAAGCCGAAGTTTTCAAGCCGGACTGTTTATGCTTCAAAATGGATTTGAAAAAGTTTATAATCTTAAAAACGGAATAAAACACCTTTTGAAATTCTGAAAGTCAACCTAATATAAATCAATTTTAACCTGATTTTGATTTTTCAAAATTGTCCTATATTTATTTATAGAATATCAAAAAATTCTTCAAGGTAATGTTTATCAGAAAGATTTTTATAATTAGCTTGATTTTGTACAGTGTCAGTTTTACTCAAAACATAAAATTTGCCTGGCTCACAGATATTCATATCGGTTATCCTTCCTCAGAAAAAGATTTAATATCATCTGTAAATAGTATCAATTCATTTGAAGATGTCTCGTTTACAATAGTCTCTGGAGATATAACTGCAACAGGAACTTTGGAAGAGCTAAGTCTGGCTAAATCAATTTTGGATAAACTTAACAAACCTTATTTTTTAATTCCCGGAAATCACGATACGAAATGGAGTGAATCTGGCTGTACTGACTTTATCAGGCTTTGGGGTAATGATAGATTTGTCTTTAAAGTTGAAGAAATCGTTTTTATTGGTTTACATCAAGGACCGAGAATGAGAATGGCTGACGGACATTTTGCTCCCGAAGATTTAAGATGGTTTGATTCTGTAACAATTTCGTTATCCGAGAAAGAAAAAGTAATTTTTATTACTCACTATCCATTGGATGAAAGCATTAGCAACTGGTATGAAATAACGGAAAGATTAAAAAGAATTAACACTCAGTTTGTTCTTTTTGGACACGGACACAGAAACAAATTATTTAATTTTGAAGGCATCGAAGGAATTATGGGAAGGTCTAATTTAAGTTTATATTCAGATGCAAGCGGCTATAATCTGGTTGAAATTAAAAAAGATTCTGTGTTCTTCTTTGAAAAGAATTCAGTTAAAGAAGAATTACTATTGTGGCATTACACAAATCTTGAAATAAAAGATTATACACTTCAAAATGACTTTATCAGACCTGATTATTCAATCAATAGTCAATATAATAATATTAAAGTAATGTGGAAGCACAATACTGGTTATACGATTGGCTCTTCAGCAATTGTATCCGATAACTCAATCTTTATCGGTGATGTTTCTGGTAAATTCTATTCCCTTGACATCGAATCTGGAAAAATCAGATGGATATATAAAACCAGAAATTCAATTTATTCAACTGCTGCAGTTTGTGATAATTATTTAGTCTTTGGTTCTGCAGATAGCTCGATTTATTGTTTGCATAAAAATAACGGAAATCTTATATGGGAATTTAGAACCCAAGCAGCAATATTAGGTTCACCTCTTATTTATGATAATAAAGTTTTCATTGGAGGAAGTGACAGAAAGTTTCGTGCATTGGATCTTTTATCCGGAAAATTAATTTGGGAATTTGGTGAATTAAAAGGTTTTGTTGAATCTAAACCTGTCTTTTATGATAATAAAATTTTCTTCGGTGCTTGGGATGAACATTTCTACTGTCTTGATTATAAAACAGGTAATCTCATTTGGAAATGGAAGGGTGATGAAAGTGGCATATTTCTATCTCCTGCAGTATGCCAACCTGTAATTTCAAATGAAGTTTTATTCTTAGTTGCTCCAAGCAGAAAAATTACTGCCTTAGATATTCACTCCGGCAAGGAATACTGGAAAACAAATAAATATAAAGTTCGCGAGACAATTGGTATCTCTAAATCAGGTGATAAAATTTTTCTCAGAACTATGAATGATACAATCCTTGCAATACCAGCGGACAAAGAATTAAAAGAACCATTGTGGATTACAAATTGTGGTTTTGGTTATGATATCAGCTCTGCTCAGATAATTGAAAATAATGGAGTAATTTTTTATCCTAATAAAAATGGTGTAATTTACTCTTTAGACTCAAACAACGGAGAATTATTTTGGAAATATAAAATCTCAAATGTGTTTATAAATACTCTCACATTCATAGATAGAAACAATTTAATAGCAACTGATTTCGATGGAAATGTTAGTTACATTAGATGGGATGAAAAATGAATTTTGGAAAGGAGTTTATTAAATATACCTGATAATCAATAAGTTCTGTTCTGAATTATTGTATCACTAAGGTAATTATCATCAGTGTTGGGATAATCAATTGTATAATGCAAACCTCTACTTTCTTTTCTCATTTCTGCAGATTTTATGATGATATAAGCACAGGCAATTAAATTTCTTGCTTCTAGAATATCATTGTAAATTTTTGTCTTTTTATAAAGTGATTCATTCTCTTGATAAAGATAAAAAATTCTTGTTTTAGCCCTCTGAAGTCTTTGATTTGACCTTACTATTCCCACATAATCCCACATAGTATGTTTTACTTCTTTGATTGTGTGCGTTACTAAAACTCTTTCATCTTGTGTTAGTGTACCTGAATCATCCCAGTCTGGAATTTCCGGCAACTTTACTCTCTTATCTTCTAAAAACTGTTTTATTGATTTAGCGGCTCTGTCAGAATAAACAACAGCCTCTAAAAGTGAATTACTGGCTAATCTATTAGCACCGTGCACACCTGTCATCGTAACTTCACCGCAAGCATATAAACCATTAAGGGATGTTTGCGCATTTTTATCGACCATAACTCCACCACAAACATAATGAGCTGAAGGAACAACTGGAATAAACTCTGTGGTTATATCAATTCCAAGACGAAGACAAGTATTATATATATTAGGAAACCTTTCAATAATTTCGTTTTTATCTTTAAATGTTATATCAAGGTAAATAAATTCATCTCCTCTTTTTTTTAATTCATTATCAATTGCACGAGCTACGATGTCTCTGGGTGCTAGTTCTTTTCTTGGATCGTACTTTTCCATAAAAGCATTTCCATCTTTAGTCCTTAAAATTCCTCCAAAGCCTCGCACAGCCTCTGAAATTAAAAAAGACCTTGATTCAAATTCGGGTAAAGATGATGAACCAAACAATGCTGTTGGATGAAATTGAATGAACTCCATATTTGCAATTTTTACTCCAGCTCTATATGCCATTGCAAAACCATCACCAGTTGCAATTTTCGGATTAGTTGTATGCAGATAAACCTGTCCTAAACCACCACTTGCAAGTAAAGTGGCTTTTGATTGAATTTTAACAACTTCATTGGTTTGAGAGTTTAAGGCATAAACACCATAACAATTTTTATTTTCAATCGTTAAATTTTTATTCTTTCTTAGATTGTGTTCAGTTAAAAAATCAATAGCAGTATAATTTTCTAATAAAATTATGTTGGATCTTTGATTAACAGAATTAATCAAAGCTCTTTCTATTTCTTGTCCTGTTAAATCTTTAGCGTGTAGAATTCTTGAGTGAGAATGACCACCTTCTTTTACTAAATCGAATTTTCCATTTATCTCTGTAAATTTTGTCCCAATGTTTATTAAATCTTTTATTCTTTCTGGACCTTCTTTAACCATCATCTCAACAGTATCACGATGGCAAAGACCTGCTCCGGCAATCAAAGTATCCTGAATATGTTTCTCAAACGAATCATTACTATCTATTACTGATGCAATCCCACCTTGAGCATAATTTGTATTAGATTCAGTTTTATCCTTTTTTGTTATAAGAATAACTTCTGCAAATTCAGAAATTTTGAGTGCTGCAAATAAACCTGCAATACCACTTCCAATTACTAATACGTCAGTTTTATAGTTCATACCTTTAAATAAAAATTTTCTTTGAAATAAATAAATAAGCAGTAAGAATTAAATAATTAAAAGAAGAAATTAGTATTGATATTATTAGATTCAATTTTAAGGCAAGCATTCCTTTTATCTGCATAAAAAAAGACCAGATAATCAATACTAATTCAAATCCAGCAAGTACATAAAAGACATTGGCTTTTATATCATAAGGATATGGATTATTAGAAAACAAGTATTTACCAAAAACAGCTAATTCAATCGGATAAAGTAATAATAGTGCAATAATTGATGGGAAAAATGAGTAAATAAAAACACTAAAAACATCTTTAATCCTTGTATGAATTCCTAGTTTCTTTATAAAAATGAAATTGATATAAGTCATAATAGTTATTATTAAACCAGAAGATATTAAGAAATAGATTGAAATATTTAATAGATCAAAATCAGAATCTTGAGTTAAATATGGCACTGATAAAAATCTTGAAAGGATTAAGAATCTAAATGATAGAAGTGCCAATAAAATAAAAACATAATTTTTATTTTTCGAAAAGATAATTCTTTGAAAAGCAATATTTGGACTTTCTATCAGTAATAAAATTATTTCTCCAAAGTCGATATTGGGAATTTTATCTCTTAGAAAAAAGTTACAATCTGAGCAATTGAGATTAAAATAAGAATTTTCTGCTTTGCAGTTTGGACAAACTATTATACTTGAGTTATTCATCTCAAATGAATTAGAAAATTAACTTTAAAATCATTTAATGAATTACTTTCTATATAGAAATCAAAAAGATGAGCATCAACATAAGCATCAACAAGATTGATGAAGTATAATAATCCTAAATAAATTGCGAATTTGTCCCTTTGATCTCTGTAAAAATCTCTTCTGATTTTGTATATGCTTTGATTATTTATTTGATAAAGCACCTGATTATCTTTGTATAATTTGTTTAAATCTGACCAGTTATATATGAACCAACCAGCAAAGCCCCAGATTATCGGTAATTTCCAATATGACTCATTATAAATTTGTCCAAATCCCGGAAGGATAGCACTTCTAAGAACAGCTCCCCATGGAGATTTTTGCATAATAAATACAGAGTCATTTGATTTGTTTTCTGAGAAAATAAAAGAAGTGTCAGCTTGTGGAAATAAAATTGATGAAAAGAGAATAAACAGTAAAATAATTTTAACTGATTTTTTCATTGAGTGAATCAATCATTTCGATAATTCTTTCAAGCTCATCATTCGAATAAAATTGTATTATTATTTCACCTGCTCCGTTTGATTTCTGATTACAAATAACTTTTGTTCCAAATATTTTTTGAAATCTATCCTCTAACTCATTTATATGTATATTTATATTTTTTCGAGATGAAAAGGATTTAATTAACACACTGCTATTATTTCCGCTGGAGACAACAGTTTTAGCCAACTTTTCAATTTTTCTTACAGATAAATTTTCTTCAACTACCTTTTCATATGCAAGGATTTGAAGTCTTTCATTTGGCAGGCTTAAAATTGCTCTCGCATGTCCCATAGTTATTTTTTCTTCGACTAAAGCTTTTTGAATAACTTCTGGTAACTTTAATAATCTAATCGTATTTGCAACAGTTGTCCTGTCTTTACCAATTTTTTCTGCAATCTCTTCCTGAGTCAAATGACACTCGCTCATTAGTCTTTTATATGCTTGCGCAATTTCTATAGGATTTAATCTCTCTCTCTGAATATTTTCAATCAGTGCAAGAGCTAAAAGAATTTCATCAGAATCAACTTTTATTATGTAAGATGGAATTTCTTTATAACCTAATTCTTTGAATGCACGTAATCTTCTTTCCCCGGAAATAAGTTGGTAATGATTAGCCTGAGTTCTTCTAACAGTTATTGGCTGAATAAGTCCGTTTAATAAAATAGATTTTTTCAATTCCTCCAGAGCAGCAGAATCGAAAGTCATTCTGGGTTGATAAGGATTTGGTAGAATTAAATCAACAGAAATTTTTGCAAGGATATTTTCTAACTTACCATCATCATTTTTCAGGTTTGCTAATTCTTCAGAATATTTGATTTCCCTTTCATCATTTATCGATGAATTTATAAGAGCATCTAAACCTCGTCCTAAACTAGATCTTGTTTTAGACATTGATATATTCAGAATTTGTTAATGAATTACGTTCGATTATTTCAGAAGCTAAAGCCATATAACTTTTTGCTCCGGATGAAACTGCATCATAAAATATTATTGGTTTACCATAACTCGGAGCTTCTGATATTCTGACATTTCTATGAATTATAGTATTAAATACTTTATCACCAAAATATTTTTTTACTTCTTCAGCCACTTGATGAGATAATCGCAATCTTGAATCAAACATTGTTAGTAAAACGCCTTCAACTATAAGATTTTTGTTATAATGCTTTTTGACAATATTTATCGTGTTTAACAATTTGCCCAAACCTTCCAAAGCATAATACTCACACTGAACCGGAATCAGTACAGAATCAGCAGCGGTTAAAGCATTTAGAGTTAGAAGACTCAGAGAAGGTGGACAATCTATAAGAATATAATCATATTTATCAACGATAGGGGCAAGAGCATTCTTTAAAATAACTTCTCTTGAAGAAAAATTTATTAATTCAATTTCAGCTCCTACAAGATTTATATGCGAAGGCAGAATATCAAGATAAGGAATAAAAGAGTTAATTATTATTTCCTCTGCCTTTTTATTACCAATTAATAAATCATAAACAGATGTAGAATTATTATGAATCCCCAATCCAGATGTTGAATTTGCCTGTGGATCAATATCAATCAATAATGTACGTTTTTCAGCACTAGCTAAAGACGATGAAAGATTGACGGCAGAAGTCGTTTTACCTACTCCTCCTTTTTGGTTTGCTATAGCTATTATTTTACCCATAGAATCTTAAATTATTACTAAAAAAATTTATATTTCAATTTCTTCACCGAATTTCATTAAATAACACTTAAATCCTTTAGCTTCAACCTTTTGTTTAAAGATTTCGGGGTCTGCTTTGATTATTTCAAATGTATTATAATGAATTGGAATCACATTTTTAGGATTAACAAATTCAACTGCTTTTACAGCATCTTCAATTCCCATAGTGAAATTGTCACCTATTGGTAAAAACATATAATCAATATTATTCATTTCACCAATAAGCTTCATATCATAGAAAAGTCCTGTGTCTCCTGTATGATAAATAGTTTTTCCATCAATATTCAATATCACTCCAGCTGCCTCACCAGCATACTGACCATCTGGTGTGATTGAGCCGTGATGTGCAATTGTAAATTTAACTGTACCAAAATCAAATTTTCTGCTTCCACCTATGTGCATATTATGTGCATTTAATCCTTTAGCTTTTAACCATTCAGCGAGCTCATTTACACATATAAATAAAGGATTATTTCTATTTCCAATTTTTAGTGAATCTCCTAAATGATCACCGTGTGCGTGAGTCAGAATTATAAAATCCGGGTTAACATCTTTTGATTTAGTACTGCTAACGGGATTATCATCAAGAAATGGATCTACTAATATTTCATGTTTATCTGTTTTTATTTGTAGCGCAGAATGTCCGAAATATTTAACTTTCATAACTGACCTCCTATTCTAGTTTATTTCCCTTAAAAATTGTTTAAGAGCTTTACTATTTAAAAATTTTTCTATCTGATTAATTAGTTCATTCTCTAAATTTGCTCTATTTTCTTTGACCTTATCTATGATTATGTCTTCAATTTCCACAGCGGACGCTTTTAATTTTTCAAGATTTAATAGAAGTACATCCAAATCTCTCACTTCACCAGAGAGATTCTGAAGTTTTTCAATTTTATTGTAAAATTTACTAAAAAGTAATTCATCATAACAGACTAAAAATAACTCTAAATTGTAGCGCACTCTTCTTAATCCAATTCGAACATCGTGCAAATTTTCAATGGTTTTATTACTTAAATATTTATCGAATAGATCCAAAACAGTATTTACTCTTTGCCTCAAAATCAAATTTGCAATACTTTTAAGCTTTTTTGAATTTCTAAGCTTTGAGATTTTCCATTTCTTATTCATAATTACATAAATAATATTTTTAAAAAACCTTTGATTGCTTGAAAAGATTTCATCTTGCTTTTTTCATTGGCATAAATTGTAGGAATATCCACAAAACCAATGCTGAATTTTTCTCTTACTGCTCTGACAATAATCTCGCTTTCAGCTTCAAATCCTGAATTATGAATTGATATTTTTTGCAGTACTTTTTTCTTATAAGCTCTGTATCCACATTGACTGTCCTTAATTATTTTTTTCAACTTAAGCGATAACAAAAACGATGTCAGATAATTACTTAAAATTCTGTGATATGGCATTTTCTTTAAGTCTGAAAGTCTATTTCCAATGACCACATCATATTTCTTAATTGCATCAAGAAAAACAGGTATATAATCTGGATCGTGCTGAAGATCAGCATCTAATGTTAAAATAATATCAAAATCAAGCTCGATCGCCAGTCTAAAACCGGATTTAAGAGCTGTACCTTTACCAAAATTTTTATCAAAAATTATTATTTCAACATTATCTAACTTTTTAATTAATTTCAAAGAATTATCCTTAGAACCATCATCCACAGCAATAACTAAATCCACATATTTCAAAGTTTTCGTTATAACTTCAACGATAAAATCTTCCTCATTCAAGAAAGGAATAACAGCACAAACATTATTTTTTCTTAAAGTTATCAAAAATATTTTTCCAATTTTGAATTTGATTATACTTAATGCTGGAATTTATTCTATTTTTAAGTGATTGTTTTGAGAAACCTTTCTCTAAAATTCCATCTTCAGCCAAAGAAATACTACCTGTTTCCTCTGAAACAATTAAACATAACACGTCCGCCTGTTCGGATATTCCTAATCCTGCTCTATGTCTCATTCCTAAAGTTTCATTGTTCCATTTTGTAAACTGTGAGAGGGGAAGTGTAACTCTTGCAGCTTCAATAATATCGCCTTTTATAACAACTGCACCATCGTGTAAAGGAGATCTTGGAAAAAAAATAGAAGTAAGTAGGGATTTAGTCAATCGGGCGTTCAGTAATTCACCGGTTTCGGCAAAACCTCTTATACCTGAAGATTTAATTAGTACTATTAATGCACCGTGTTGATGCTGCGATAATTCAAATACAGCATCTACAATAATATCAGTCGGAAAATTAGCCTCAACTCTGAAAATATTTTTAATTACTGGATTTCGGGCTAATAAAACCAGAATTCTTCTGATTTCAGGTTGGAATAATATTACAAAAGCAAGCACCCAAACATCTGTTATAAGTTTTAATAACCAGCTGACTGCTCTTAAGTGTATTAACTGGGCAATAAAAGAAATAAATAAAATTATTAGTAAACCAACGAAAATCTGAGAAGCAACAGTTCCTCTTAAAGTAGAGTATAATTTATAGAAAATTAAAGCTACAATTGATATATCTATTATATCAGATAAGCTGATTGTAAGGAAACCTATTTTAAATAATTCGACCAATT
The DNA here is from genome assembly GCA_937942875.1 of uncultured Ignavibacterium sp. Lineage (GTDB taxonomy): Bacteria > Bacteroidota > Ignavibacteria > Ignavibacteriales > Ignavibacteriaceae > Ignavibacterium. The sequence continues at coordinate 46,183 of CALEBT010000038.1, forward strand.
CTTTAAATAATTTTATTAATTAAATCAACTAACATTCTTCCGTTCTTTACATTATGAGTTCTAATTATTCTTGCTGTATTCATTATTGAGATTGTTTCTAATATACTTGACGGAAAATCTCTTTCATTTACTTCCAAATTTAATGTTTTACCAATAAATGATTTTCTCGAAAGCCCTATTAAAATTGGATAACCTAAAGTTGAAAATTCTTTAAGTCTTTTAATAATTGTAAAATTATCTCCAAAGCTTTTACCAAAACCGATACCCGGATCTACAATAATATTCTGAATATTATTATTCTTAACTTCTTTAATTCTATAATACAAATAGTCATATATCTCTGAAATAACTTCATTATATGAGGGATTTAATTGCATAGTTTTAGGAATTCCTTTCATATGCATAAGAATTACAGTTGCATTTCTATCTTTGCAAATATTTATCATATTTTCATCTCTGGTCATAGCACTTATATCATTAACAATTGTCGCTCCCAAATCTAGAGCACTAGCTGCAACTGTGCTTTTTGTTGTGTCAATGGAAATGATTAAATCACTATTTGCAGACAGTAATTTTTCAATAACAGGAAGAACTCTTCTTTTCTCTTCTTCTTCTGATATAAATTCTGAACCAGGCCTTGTTGATTCTCCTCCAATATCAATTATATCAGCTCCAGTATCAATCATACTTAACCCATAATTTATAGCATCCTCTAGTCTGAAATAGTTACCTCCATCAGAAAATGAATCTGGAGTAACATTTAATATTCCCATTAAATAAGCTCTATTAAAGTCAAAGATTCTATTTCTAATCTGATATTTTTTATATGTTGGGTAATTATAATTATCTAATGATATCGTTATTTTGTTTACTAATTGATTTTTTGATCTTGACTTTGATAATTTATCTACTAAAATATCAGGATTATCGATAATCAGAAGATTTGAATGGGAGTTGTTTCTGGCAGTAAAATAATTTATTGATTCATTTTCAAAAAATTCGATTATGGAATTCTTTTCTTCAAAATCTAATTCTCTGATTTCAATAACTTCTTTTGAAATATCATTATTAACAATATTGTAAATTGTAGAAAAATAAGAAAACAATGCATCGTCAATAATATTGATAACGTGAACAATCATAAAACCTGAGGTGATAGTTAAATAGAAGAAATAATATTTTTAAACTCTGTTACTGCAGCACTGACGTTATCAGCATTAAATATAGAAGCACCAGCCACAACAATATCAGTTCCTGCAATAATAACATCCTTAAGATTATCTTTGTTAATCCCACCGTCAGTCTCAATCTGAAAGTTAAGATTGAGTTCCTTTTTCATTCTGTTCAGTTCGTTGATTTTTTTTATTGAAGATGGAATAAATTTTTGTCCACCAAACCCCGGATTAACTGACATAATCAAAACAAAGTCAACATCTTCTAAAATGCTTGATAATGAGTGAACAGGAGTTGAAGGATTAATTACTACTCCGGCTTTCACTCCTGATTCTTTTATTCCATTAATTGTTCTGTTAAGGTGAACAACTTCCTCAAAGTGAACAGAAATATAATTAGCTCCGGCATCAACAAATTCTGAAATAAAATTATCTGGATTTTTTATCATCAAATGAACATCTATTGGAAGTTTGGTTATCTTCCTGATAGCATTTACTATAAATGGTCCGAATGTAATATTAGGAACAAACTGACCATCCATAATATCACAATGGATAATATCTGCGCCAGCCATTTCAATTAATCTGATTTGCTGGTTTAAATTTGAAAAATCTGCTGATAAAATAGATGGTGCTAAAAGTTTCATTTAATATTGTATTTCTTCTGTTGTTTCTGTAATTGTTCCCTGCTTAGTTACAAACAAATCGACCTTATCTCCTGAATTTAATCTATTACCATAAACAGGATATTGATCTAATATGGTATTTGGGAGTAAAGTATTTGAAATTATAAAGTTAATCTTACCTACTTGCAAAGTACTATCGCTAAGAATTTGTCTTGCTTCAGTAAGCGATTTACCGACCAAATCCGGAACAATTATTCTTCCACTCAAACTACCTGAACTAACAAAAATATTAACCGAGCTTCCTTTTTTCAGTTTTGTTCCCTCAACGAATTGTTGATCAAAGACCATATCTTTTGGATAATTTGATTGTAAATACTCAACGTTTCCAAGCTTTAATCCTATTCTTTCTAAAGCGAATTTTGAATCAACTATTGATTTACCCTTTAAAGCGGGAACTATAACTGCTTTCTCTCCACCACTGACAAACAAATAAATAGTCCTGCCTGATTTTACAATTTTACCGGCTTCAGGTCTTTGCATAAATATTTTCCCAGCAGGTACATCATTTCCAAATGAAGTATCAGCAATAAAAACTTCGAAGCCTTTTTTTTCCAAAATACTTATTGCTTCCGACTCTGTTTTACCAATTACTGATGGAATTGAAATTTCTTCAGAGGAGACATAAAAAGGTAAAATAACTTTATCTAGTATAAAAAAAACAATCAAAATAGATAAAAAAACTATAGATACTTTTTTTAGCAAGTAATTTCCGTTCATAATTTTTATCATTCCAAATATATTTACAGGGTAATTCTTTTTCAAACATTAAACCTAGTTTAATTGATTATAAATGATTAAAAATTATTTTTTTCTCAGTCGTTTAGGATTTGAGTTATGCAAAAAAATCAAAGGTTTTACAATAATAGAATGTTATACCAGTAAAAAGGATACTCTGTTTTTGAATCTTAGTAACGAGATTGAATACACTATGGAAATTTGTGTTGATCATTCACTTCCGTTTATTCAATTACATAATTCATTTAAAAGGAAAAAACGAAATTCTGTTGAAATATTCTCCGATATTTTAAATCTAAAAATTTCAGACGTATTTATTGCTAAAAACGATAGAGTGCTACTTTTTCAAATAGAAAATGAAATTTCATTATTCTTTGCAATCAGAGGTAAATTTACAAATATATATTTACTAAACGGGAATAGGTTTTTATCATTCAAAAAAATTTCAAATGAAGATTTGGAAATTATAAGAAACGAATTTCTATCACTTGAATTTATTAGTCCATTAACTTTGCCTGATTTTTCAGCAGATGATAACAAATTGAGCATTTATGAACTTAAGAAAAAATATCCGTTCCTTTCAAATGAAATTATAAATGTTTTAGAGGAAAGTAATAAACCATCTTTAGATAAGATAATTGAAAGTATAAGAAAGGTTTATTATAATGATTTATATTTAATAAATGATTTTGAAAATAAATCTTCTGTAATAAGTTATACAACATTTGAGATGAATAATAAATTTCAAGTTAGTCAATACTCATCTGCACTTGAGATATCTTCCAAATATTTACAAATGCTGAAATATTTTAACGAATTTAGCAAAATATTTAACGCTACACAGAAACACATCGAAAAAGAATTGATATATCTTAATAACAAAAAAAAGAATATTCTTGCCAGATTAGACTCCGGTAGTAAGGAAAGCGAATTCAGAAAATTTGCTGAACTTCTTTTAATAAATAAGTCAATGATATCAACAGGATTGAATGAAATTATAGTTGATGATGTTTTTGAAAACAATAAATCCATATCAATTCAATTAAATAAGAAGTTTACTCCTCAACAAAATATTGAATACTATTTCAAAAAATCCAAAGATGAAAAAATGTTTTTTGACAGAAGTTATAAACTTCTTTCTGATGTTGATAAAAGATTAAAGTTAGTAAATGAAGCTAAAGAAGAATTAGTTAACTGTCATTCTTTTGACGATATATTATCAATAATGAATAAAATCGGATTAAAAATGAAAAATGATTATGTTAAACAAGACGAACCCAGGATTAAATTCAGACATTATATTATAGAAAATAAGTATAATGTTTTCGTTGGAAAAGACAGTAAATCTAATGACCTTCTTACATTAAAATTTGCAAAACAAAATGACTATTGGTTCCACGCAAGGTCTGTATCTGGATCACACGTTGTATTAAAATTGGAGAATAAAACAGAGATTATTCCCAAAAGCATTCTGAAAAAAGTCGCAAGCATTGCTGCATTTTACAGTAAAGCTAAGAGTTCCTCATTAGTTTCTGTATCATATACTCAAAAGAAATATGTTGTTAAGAAAAAAGGAATGGATATTGGTCAGGTTGCTTTGTTAAAAGAAAATACACTTTTAGTGAAACCTGAAATTCCTGAAGATGCTGCACTTGTTGAACAGGAATAGTATGAAACATTTTTACCGATAAAATAGTCTTAATAATAAAAACAGGACTATTATGAAACCTTTAATACTAATTGGTTATTTTATTTCATCATTCTTTTACTTAAATGCGATTTCATTTATCTCCCAGTTTAATAGTACTGATCTCAATATCAATGCTACTCAGAATAGTGATATAGATTATATTCTTACTCCTATTAGTTGTGAAAAAAATATCTTTGAATGTGATTCTTCTTGCCAAAAGAGAAAATATAAATTTTTTCAGTTCGATGATAAGTTAAACAATCTTAATAAGATGGATATTGATAGTTTAATTAAAAAATACAAGTTTGAAATAGATATTGAAAAGTATTTCAACAAAGATTTCTTTAAAAAATTTGAAGAAAACTCGCCAAGATTTTGGCAGGATTTTCCAAAATTTGATAAAAGAGATTTGGATGTATTATTAAAAGACTTAGATAAAAATTTAAACAAGGATAGCTTGTTAAATAGATTCAAGTTTTTTAGGAAAAAAGATTTATTTGATAATTCAGAATTAATCGAAATTTAACAGGATTATTAATTGATGATTTTGTTAATTTGTATCAACAAAATCAATAGGTTTTAATTAAAATGAGAAAATATCTTAAGGTCATAATATTTTTCTTATTTTCAATAAGAATAATCTTTGCTCAAAGTCCTCCATATTTAATTCTGGTTTCATTTGATGGATTTCGTTGGGATTATGCATCTAAAGAGCTAACTCCCAATTTAAATTTGATTGAAGAAAATGGAGTAAAAGCTTTATCGCTGAAGCCCTCATTTCCTTCTAATACTTTTCCAAATCATATTAGCATTGTAACTGGATTATATCCGCAAAATCATTCTATAATATCTAATAGTATTTATGATAAGTATTTTGAAGAATATTATTCAATCGGAGATACTTCTTCAGTAAGGAATCCTAAATGGTACAAAGGAGAAATGATTTGGGAAACTGCAAGGAGACAAGGACTTATTACAGCAAGTTATTTCTGGCCTGGTTCGGAAATGAATTTGGATTATAAAAGACCTAATTACTTTGAAAACTATGATCATAACAGAGACTACTTTGTTAGAGTCAACGGTGTATTAAACTGGCTTAAGTTACCATTTGAAAAAAGACCAAGGTTTATAACTTTATATTTTGATATGGTTGATACTTATGGTCATAAATTCGGTCCGTTATCTGACGAAACTAATAAAGCAGTACATTATGTGGATTCAGTTTTAGGTTATTTAATCAATGGTATTAAACAACTTAATCTATCAGATAGTGTTAATCTAATAATAGTTTCAGATCACGGTATGGCAAATGTGAATTCAAAGAAGGTTATAAATATTGAGGAGATTGTTAGTAACGAGAAAATTAAGATTTTTGGCAAAGGTTCTACAATGCATTTGTATGGAAATAAGCAGGATTTAGAGGAAGCTTATGAAAAATTATTAAATAATCAAAATAATTACAGAGTTTACAAAAGAACAGAAATACCAGAGTATTTCAACTTCAAATACAACGCATTAATTGGAGACATTTTTATCCTTGCAGATATCGGATGGTCTCTTGCAACTAATAAAGATATTAAAAAAGGCGATGAATATTCTGGCGGTAATCACGGATTCGATAATAACCATATCGATATGCACGGTATTTTTTATGCAACTGGACCGTCCTTTAAGAAAGGATATAAATTCGGAACATTTGAGAATGTTCATATTTACCCTTTGATGTGCAAACTTCTGAATATTATTCCTAATCAATCAATTGATGGAGATATAAAAGAGATTGAATTTATTCTTAATTATTAAAATTCGTTATCATATTTCGCTAAAATCTTCAATTTTATAACCTGTTTTTCGAAGCGATGGAAAGATTTCAGAAATATTTCGATATTGTTTCGGTGTGATAATGTAATTTCTTTTTTCGTTCGATTGAATTACTATTAGTTCTTCAATTATTCTCGATGATATTTCATCACCCAAATCCGATAAATCAATTACAGAGCTTGTTTGAATCAACAATATTTTATTCCTTTTCAATTCATAACTTATAGTTTGAACTGTATTCTCATCTAACCATCCATATTTTGAATCAATAAATACCTTATTGGAATGCTCATAATCTCTTAAAATATTATATATAGTATTTTTTGTTTGCAGCTTAGAATAATTTTTGCCGAATTTATAAATCAAATCCTTTATCTCATCATTTATAAGAATATAGTACCTTTTATTATTATCTTTAAATAATCTTAAATTTTTCTGAAATGACTTATTCGGAACTATTAAAAATGAAATTGGTTCAGGTGACTCAATTATTTCTTTGCCTAATTTATCCAAATCATTAACTTTAACTAAAAACGATAGCTTTCCTTTATTTCTTGTTATACTCTTATCTATGGAAAGTTCGGCTATTAGCAGGATTTCTCCATTAGAGTAAAGTTTAAGATTTGATTTGTTACTTTGAATAGAATCCTTAGCAATTAAAGTCACATTTTTATCAGAAAAATTTCTTTCAAGCTCCAATAAAATTAATTCCACAGGGACATCAGAATATACTCTTACTTTAAAGTTGAGAGTTTTGTCATTTGATACTTTTTCTATCAGATTATCAGAAATATCATAATTTTTCAGTGATGTTAAGAAAATATTCTGTATTTCATCAATTTCTATAGCATCCTTTTGATATTGTTTTCTTTTGTCTGGGAAAAAGTAATCAACAGAAAATTTAATTAATAATAATATTATGAAGGCACTAATTAGTTTCCAAAACAATTTAGGAGAAAATAGCATAAAAAGATTATGTGTTTTTAAAGTTTGGATTTCTTTTCTCAAGAAAAGCTAAAGTCCCTTCCTTAAAATCATTCGTACCACAACAAAGACCAAAAAGAAGTGCTTCGTAATTCAATCCCTGATTCAAATCCATCTTAAAAGCTGAATTAACAGATTTTACTGCTAATCTGATTGCTTGTTGTCCTTTTGAATTAATTAAGTTCAAAGTTTCAATTGTTTTTGCTAGTAATTCTTCCTTCTTAAATACTTTATTAACCAATCCGATAGACAAAGCTTCATCAGCTGAAATTAGATTACCTGTTAAAATCATTTCCATTGCTTTACCCTTACCAACTAATCTTGGTAATCTTTGTGTTCCACCATAACCAGGAATTATTCCAAGATTGACCTCAGGTTGCCCGAACTTTGCATTTTCAGAAGCATATCTGAAATGACAAGCTAAAGCTAATTCACATCCACCGCCTAGTGCGAAACCATTTACAGCAGCAACCACCGGCTTTTCCATTTCTTCAATAGAATTGAAAATATCCTGACCAAATTCAGCAAATTGCTTTCCTTCAAGCATTGAAAGCTTATTGAGTTCAGAAATATCTGCTCCTGCCACAAAAGCTTTTTCCCCTGCTCCGGTCAAAATAATAGAATAAATATTATCGTCTTCTTTAAGCTTTTGAAAAACTTCTTTAAGTTCCAATAATGTCTCTCTATTAAGAGCATTTAGTTTATCCGGACGATTAATTTTAACAACAGCAATTTTTTCAACGTATTCAACAGTTAATGTATTTAAGTTCATATTTCCTCCTAAAAACTTACAAAAATGGGTATTCTTACTTTTAGATCTATTGAGATAAAATTATTTGATTTGAAAAAGTGATAAGAGCCGAGAACTTCCATCATAAACATAGAAAAACCTGCTCCAATGTTTAAACCAAATTTGGAATTTTCTTCAAGAAAATTATTTCTTCCTCTATCAACTTTGAACTCGTGTAATTTTTGAAATAACGAATAAGAAACTCCTCCTTGTACGAATGGCATAAACAGTACAATATTCTCTAATAAAGGAGAGAAATAATGTCTAACTCCAAGATCAACAGCTAATGCGTTTGTATGAAAATTTGAATAGTCCGACTCCTGAAAAAAATTTTGAGAACCCGGGAATTGGTCAAATCCTAAAACACCATAAAGAAATACAGGAAGAATATCCGTATCTGAATATGAAAACTCTATATTAAATCCATAACCAATATCAGTATTCTTAAAGAAATCAAATACTGGCAACCTTGGTCCGACACCAAAACTTAAAAATGAACCCTGAGCTTTATTCGATGATACTGTCTGAGCATTCAGGACATTTATAAAAAACAAAAATATTATTACAATAGTTTTTCTCATCATTACTCTTTTGAAGCAATTTTATAATCAATAATTCTTTTTATAAATAGTAATAATTTCATTCGTTAGTCCACCATATTCTCCGGTCTTCATAATAAAAAATAAAACCATCAATGAAATCAAAACAATAATTATCCTGTAAACAAAATGACTTTTTATCTTTCTTGCTAAATATAATCGTATCAGAAAAAGTAAACCAGCAAACCACGCAGAAAAGTTCGCATATTCAATATGTTTATTAAGAATTTCAGTTTCGTTATTTGAGAGATTCTTATATAAATTTAGATTAGAATTTCCCGAAATAAGAGCAGCAACTAAACCAACAATACCAATAACTAGTATAATAAGACTCAATCTGTCAAATAATTCAGATTTTTTGAATAAAGCTAACAACTCAATAAAAGGATATACAACTAAAAAAGCTATTGGAAAGTGAATTATCTTTTGGTGAAAATGAGCTAATTCAATCATATTATCCGCACATTACCGAACCGCCATTAACATTTATTACTTCACCAGTTATATGCTTTGATAACTCAGAAGCTAAAAATAAAACCGGTCCGGCAATATCATCCGGACTTGGAATTTTTTTTAAGGGAATTTCCTGCAACTCTTTTTTCAATACTTCTTTATTACTTAAAACAGGAATTGACATATCTGTCCAAACCCAACCTGGAGCAACACAATTAGCTAAAATGTTATACTCAGCTAATTCTTCAGCGATAGATTTTGTAAAAGAAATCATACCACCTTTAGAAGCTGCATAGTGAGAATAACAACCTTCTCCTCTTTGTCCGGCAGTTGAAGAAATATTGATTATTCGGCCAAATCTTTTTTTCTTCATATAAGGAACAACTAATCTGGTAAAATAAAATGTAGAAGTGAGATTCACTCTTAAAGTTTCTTCCCAATCTTCAAGACTCATTTTATCAATTTTTCCTTCTTTCCAAATACCGGCGTTATTAACTAAAATATCAATTCTGCCAAAATCATTTAATACATTTTCTACACAAGCTTTGATTTCATCAGGCTTTGAAACATCTACTTTATAAGCATTGCACTTTGTTAATTTGGAATATCTTTTAGCAATTTTATGTGCCTCTGATGAATTCTTATTGTATGTAAATGCTACCGATGCATTAGTAATTGAAAAATATTTTACACAAGAAGCACCAATTCCTCTGCTTCCACCGGTTATAAGAACAACTTTCGATTTTAGATTAATCATTTAATACTCCACTTTGTATAAGAATAAACCTTTTGCCGGAACATTCTCACCAGCAAATTCTCTGTTTTGTTTTTTAATTATAATTTCAACTTCTTCGTCTGATAATTTATGTTTTTCTGCATTTAATAATGTTCCAACAATTGCTCTGACCATTCCTCTTAAATATCTGTTAGCAATTATTTTAAATATTGTTATTTCTTGTTTTTTAATCCAATAGGCATCATATACTTTACAAATTTTATTTTCTAAATCATCTTTTTTTTTACAAAAAGATGAAAAATCTCTTTCACCGATAATTTTTTTGGAGAGATTATTCAAATAGTTTATATCAGGATTTACCGGGTAAAAATAAGAATAATTAAAATAGAAAGGAGATTTTTTATCTGATATCAGATAAATATAAGTTCTTTTTTTTGCATCAAATCTTGCGTGAAACCCTTCTGACACTAAAGAAATATCTTTAATAGCAATATCCTTAGGAAGAATAGAATTTAAAGAATACTTGAATTCATAAATATTCAATATTTCTTCAATCCTGAAATTTGCTTTTTGATCAAGTGCGTGAACACCGGTGTCGGTTCTTCCGGAACCAATAATTTTGATTTGTTTTCTTAAAATTTTTTCTATTGATTTTTCTATTTCTTCCTGAATAGTTCTTGCATTTGACTGGTATTGCCATCCATTATAATTAGTTCCATCGTATTGAATTGAAAGCAAATAATTATTCATTTTATAAAAACAATATTGCTAAATAAATCAGTTGAACCACTAAAATAATTCCTAATCCTTTAATGACTATTTTCGATAATGTTTTACTTCCCCATATCGATACTATGATAATTTTGATTAGTGTATTTGTCGAGGTTGCAAATAGTATTGCTTTTTTTGCTTCATTTGCTGAGATAGACTCGTTAAAAAACTTTGATAATGAAATTATGATTGCGTCGATACTGGAAAACCCTGCTAAAGAACTCGCTATATAGACACCCTGATCACCTAAGTATACCTGAGCTAACTTTGTAAAAAATATTGTAGCCCCGAAAATAATCCCAAACAAAAAAGCAGATTTTAATTCAAATGGATTTTTTATTATAATTTCTTCTTCAATTATTTGATTACTCTTTCTATAAAAAATAAGATAAATGCTGAAACCTATTAAAGAGAAGATTATTAAAGGGATGAAAATAATTTTAGCAAATGCTGAACTAAGAATTGTAATAATAATCAATGCTTTTATGAACATCATTGAGGATGCAGCAATAACTCCTAAGCCATAATTAAATGAAAGATTTTCTTCTTTAATACTTTTTTTGCTTATTGAAAAAGTATAGGCAGTGCTAGATACTAAACCTCCTAAGATACTTGTAAATAATATTCCTTTTTTACTTCCGTATAATTTTATAAGGATATAACCAAGAAAACTCAATCCACTTACAAAGATTACCATATACCATATATGAATTGGATTCAAGACATTCAAAGGTCCTATGGTTTTATTTGGAAGTATCGGAAGAATTATCAGAGTAATTATTGAAAGCTTTAATGTTGCATATATATCTTCAGCATTTATTCTTCCAACAAAAGAATGTAATTGAATTTTAAGAGAAAGGAATAAAGTAATAATTATAGCCAGAATCACTGGTAAATGCATATAACCCCAAAATACCATAGAGCCAAGAAGAAATACTAAGAAACCTGCTACCTCCGAAGTTCCTCCCCTTCTTCCCTGAACAGCTGCAGAATAATATGCTGCAGTAGATAACATTGCAAAGCCAATAAAAAAAATAGCATAAAGCCAATCAACAGATATTGATGAAATTAATGCAGATATAAAACCCAATAAACCAATTAATGGAAAAGTTCTGATTCCTGCAAATATCTTTTCGTCTTTCTTTCTGGAGTATTCTCTCTCTAATCCAATTAGTAAACCAATAAATACAACTACAGCAATACTTTGAAATATTATTAGTAAATCTGAAGAAGCAATGACTGGCTCAGGAGAAGGAAATAAATTCTTAAGTAAATTATTATATTCTGTAGAGGTAGAAATAATGGAACTGTCTACCAGAGTTGAATCCTGAGTCATTTTATTGCAACTGTTTTAATATTAACAAATTCTCTTATACCATAAATTGATAATTCTCTACCATATCCGGATTGTTGAATCCCACCAAATGGTAATCTTGGATCAGACCTTACAAATGCATTAACAAAGCAAGAGCCAGCTTTTAATTTTGTTTTTGCAATTAGTTCTCCTTTTTGCAAATCATTTGTAAAAATAGCAGCGCCCAAACCGAAAATACTTCTGTTTGCCAAATTGATTGCATCATTTTCATCTTTAGCTTTGATAATAGCAGCCACTGGTCCAAAAATTTCTTCATCAAAAGCAGGCATACCAGGTTTAACATCAGCTAATACAGTCGGCGGATAATATGCTCCATCATTATCCGGTATATAACCACCAACTTTAAGTACTGCTCCTTTTGATATACTCTCAAATACCTGAAGATTTAACTCATCTCTAAGTTTAGTGCTTGCTTGAGGTCCGATATCGTTTTTCTCATCAAAAGGGTCTCCCATCTTTTTAGATGCCATTAAGTTGGAATACTTATTGACAAATTCATCATAAACAGGTTCTTCAACAATGAATCTTTTTGCAGCGATACAGCTCTGTCCTCCATTTATTAAACGAGAAGTTACGCAGGTTTCGACAGCTAATTCTAAATCTGCATCTTTTAAAACAACATAAGGATCACTTCCACCAAGTTCCAATAAAGTTTTTTTCAAATATTTTCCGGCTAATGAAGCAACTGCAGAACCAGCCTGCACACTGCCAGTTAAGGAAACTGCTTGAACAAATGGATGAGAAATTATTTCCTCAATTCTTGAAGAACTTAATAAAACTGTATTAAATGAAAATTTCGGAAAACCAGCATTTAAGAAAATTTTTTCAATTTCCAAAGCACATCCACTTACATTTGAAGCGTGTTTTAGAATACAAGTATTTCCAGCCATTAAAGTAGGAGCAGCAAATCTGAATACTTGCCATAAAGGGAAGTTCCAAGGCATAATTGCTAGTATAACTCCCAATGGTTGGAATGAAACATAACTTTTTGAGAAATCTGTTTGTACAATTTCATCTGATAAAAACTTCTCCCCATTCTCAGCATAATAATCACAAACCCAGGCACATTTATCTACTTCTGCGTATGACTGTATAATAGGTTTGCCCATCTCTAATGTCATAAGCTCTGCTAAATTTTTTCTTTCTTCTTTTAAAATGTTAGCAGCTTTTCTAAGCAATTCTGCTCTTTGATTGAATGTAGTCTCTGACCACTTTGAAAACTGATGATAAGAATTTTCAATAATTGACTGAATTTTATTTTTATCATATTCCTGATATGAAGCAATTAAAGAGTTGTTTGAAGGATTTATTGATTGAATCATTTTTTTTATGTTTTAGTTACGTTTAATTATTACCATTGTTTTGTCATCAGAATAAGTTCCATTCTTATTGAACTTTAAGATGTCATCCAGAATTATCATAGCAATTTCTTTTGGAGTTTTATCTTTATTCTGTTTTAAGAGTTGTACTAGTTTTATCTCAGGATATGCTTCTCCTTTCGAATTAGTTGATTCAATAATTCCATCTGTAAATATTAACAAAATATCATTTGGATAAATATTTATACTTTCAATATCGTATTTAGCGTGTGGAACAGGACCTAATACCGGACCAGTAACCATAAGATATTCAATTTTATTTTTTCTACTATTATAAAATATTGGTGGATTATGACCGGCATTTGTATAAAGGAACAATCCTTTTTTGTCAATTGATATTTCACCATAAAAAAGTGAAGAGAATTTATCGTCATCAAATATTTTATTAACAAGTTGATTCATCTTTTTCATCAAAGGCGTAATTTTTATTTCGAAATTACTTGCCATTCTCAGTGCTCCTGAAATATACATTGCTTCAGCAGCAGCGGCAATCCCTTTGCTTGCAGCATCACCCACTGCAATTGCAAGTCTATCTTTATCTTCTCCGATTTCTAAATAATCAAAAAAATCACCACCAACAATTTCAGCAGGATGAGTAAGTCCGAATATTTCGAAGGAATTAAAATGATATTCGTGTTCCGGAAGAATACTTCTTTGAAGTTGTCTTGCTTTATCTATATCTGCTTTAAGGTTTGAAGCACTTGCAAGAATTCTTCGTTGTTTAATTTGAGAAGTAAGTGCCGTTGCAATGATACTCATATTCAAACGGAACTCTTCATCCAAAGAATCACTGTTGAGAGCTAAAATATATTCGTAATAAATTTTATTATTTAATTTAACCTTGTTGCCCACTCCAGTTGCAGAATATTTAAAGATTCCTTTTCTTTTTAGTTCTGTTAAGGTTTCATCTGCAAGAATAGTTCTCTCTTTTTCGATTCTTTCAAATTCAGGATAATTCTTAAGTCGAATTTTGAATTTAGGATCAATTTTTTCCATAAGCCCGGTTTGATACAGTAATCTATACGAATGTGCTGCTGGCTCCAGTTTCCAGATTCTGCCACCGGTTATATTAAAGTTTTTATCATACACAATCTGGTCTAAAACACTAATTAACATTTCCTGCTCATCAGAAAATTTTTTCGATGCAATACTTTCGATTGTTCTATGTAATTTTTTTTGATCCATTTAACCTCTATTCACTATAATAATTTATCATTTTAATGATTGCTGATTTACATACTTCACAAAAATTATCCACTGAAATTGATTTCATTGTACAATCAAACTGCGGTCTGTATATTCCTTTAGCTGAATAACCACCACCTTCAAAAACACCAACTTTATTAAGATATTCTTTTGTGCCTGGAGTTGGTATAGGAATATCACCTTCAATCATATTTTTCCATTTGGACTCGAAATCAATAAGGGTCGTAATATTTGGTTCTAATGGTTCAATATCATATCTGTAGAAGTTATCGTAAGCAACTTCTGAATTGTAATATTCGTCAGCAAGAAATGCAAAGCTATGACCGAATTCGTGAGTGAAAATATATTCTGAATATATATTATCACTGACACAAACAGCATAATGATTATAAATAGCACCTCCGCCGTATTCATCAGTATTTACCAAAATATAAATTTGATCATAAGGAACATTTGATGCTATGTTTCTCAAGGTTTTATTATCAGAAGTCATTAAATATCTGTCAAGATAAAATGTATAAAACCTCGAATTTACAACAGTATTTTTCCAAATATTTTTTGGAGGAATGTCAGTACCCCGTTCTTCAGACCACGAGAATACAAGATTAATATTAAATTTTTCCTGATTTTCCTTGAATGGCGATGTGTTAAATAAATATTCTTTAAATCTCCTAACATCGTTGATAAGCTTAATACTATCCTGATATGTATAGCCTTCAGGAATAATTACAATATCTACTTTATTTTCATAATTCCCATTATCCAAAATTGAAATAGAATTAAATCTCTCTTTTTTCTCTCTGATTATATAAGGGTCCTTTGGATCTATATTGAGTTTAAATTTAAGATTTAATTTATTTAAAGAATCTCTTGAATAAAATTCAACTAATACTTTATTCTTTGGATATGGAATTAACACTGTTTCGTGAAAAACTTTTGAGATATTTTTTGCCTCATCTATTGTTTGCCATTCACTGAATAAAGTGGAATAATTATAAGAATAAATAGTAATATCTTCATTTATCTCTTTTACCTGAACTTGATATTTACCATAATCAAAAGGAATAAGAAGATTTTTTTTATTCCCTGCCCAATATTCTTCTTCAATTAATTCATCAAGAATAAAGAATTCTGAATTATTAGTCCCTCCGTGAAAATAATCAATTCTAAGTGCACCGTTTCGAAAATAATTATCAAAATCTACCTGCGAATAAAGTGTTAAGTTAAAATTTAGAGTTAGAATTATAAAAACGAATAAAAAACTGTTAGTATTATTTAGCATAATTACAATAAAATTATTTTAATTTTTAGTTTCAGCTTTGTGAATAACAGTTTGTGGGAAAGGTATTTCTATGCCCTCCTTTTTGAAGAGTTCATAAACTTTTTCTCTCAATCTGCACTGCATATCCCAGGCATTAGAGTAATGATCAGTGAAGGCAACTAATCTGAAATCCAATGAATATGCACCAAAGTTTAAAAAATATACAGCAGGATTTTTTTGAGAAGATAAATCCTGATCACCTTCGGTAGCTTTTAGCAGTGTTGCTTTAACTTTCTCCAAGTCAGAACCATAAGCCACTCCAACATCTACCACTACTCTTGTCAAAGTAGTAGGATATGTAATATTAACTAATCGAGATTTAACAATTTCGTTATTTGGAATAACAACAATGTTGTTATCAAAGTCCTGAATTTTTGTGCTTCGTATTCCGATCTCTACAACATCTCCAACCTGATTATCTGCATATCTTATTCTATCACCAATTCTGAATGGACGATCTATCATTATTATGAAACCGGATATCATATTTGAAATTGATTCTTGCGCAGCTAATGCAATTGCAAGTGAACCTACACCCAGTGAAACAACAAACGCGCTTATGTCTATTTTAAGTTTTGAAAGCACTATTGCAAAAGCCAAAACGAAAAGCAAGATTTTAGAGACTTTTTTTAATAAAGGGAAAAGACTTCCGCTAAGATTGCGGTCTTCTTTTGCATTAATTTTGAAAGCATACCAATCGATAAATATATCAACAACTTTGAATAAAATATTTAAAAGGATTATGACTAATACAATGAAAAGACCGATCTCAGCAAAGAAAATTAAATCTTCTAAAAAAGGATAGTATTGAATTAGAGGTTTCTTTAAATACTTAGATTCGTTTTTTATACCCTTTTCAAATAAAGTTAAAGCCAGATAAATTCCGCCAAGAAATACTAATCTGTAAATTGCAGTTCCTGAAATGTTTAATAATAAATCATCAATTTCAGTTTTGGTTTTCTGTACGAAGGGCTTGATGATTTTTTTAATTATAAATCCAAGAAATTTTGCAACAAAAAATGAAAAAATAATCGTAATTACAATCAGAATAATTCTATATAATAAATCATCCTGAAGAAAATTTCTTAGTATATCTAAAAGATAATCCATTAACTCACCTTTCTCGAACCAGGTTTGACTAACGGCAATTTATTTTCTTTACAAATAGTACATTCCTCTGGAGCAAAAGACAGAACCTCTAACTTTAATGAACTTTTAAATGGACAGCCAAAATCAACTTTTCCATTACTTCTGTCAACGATAGAGGCAACTCCAACAACCTCGCCGCCTGAATTTTTTACAATCTCAATTACTTCGAAGACTGAACCACCGGTTGTTACTACATCTTCACATACCAAAACTTTTTCTTTTTTTGAAATTGTAAAACCTCTCCTTAAAGTCATAATATTATTTTCTCTTTCGGTAAAAATTGATTTTTTACCCAATTGTCTTGCAACTTCATATCCTACTATTATTCCGCCCATTGCAGGAGCTATAACGGTATCAATTTCATAAGATTTAAAGAATTCAGATAATATTGAGCATACTTGAGAGGTATATTCCGGATATTGAAGAATTTTTGCACATTGAAAATATTGATTACTGTGTCTGCCAGAGGTTAATAAGAAATGTCCGTTTAACAATGCATCAGTCTTTAAAAATATTTCAAGTACTTCTTTATCACTCATTTTTTATCTAAATGTAAAAGTTTGAAAATATGTATAGATTATATCAATCTGCTATCTATTCTTTTCGCAAGTTCAAAATCTCTCTCAGTAACACCACCCTCTGAATGGGTAGAAATTGATATTTTAACCTTATTCCAGGAATGTAATAAAATATCAGGATGATGATCCATTTTTTCAGATTCGAGTGCAACTTTATTTACAAACGATAAAGCATCAATAAAATCTTTAAATGAAAATTCTTTATGGATTTGAGCATTTGAATATGACCATTGATCCATTTCTTTTAGATTCGAATATATTTGTTCTTCTTTTAATAAACTCATATTAGTAATTATTGTTGTTAATGTTCTATACAAATTTAAGTAAAAAAAAAGGCTGTCTCAAAAGAAAGTATTTGAGACAGCCATTTTGTTAATAATATTTTCTTAATTTTCTTTTGATTCTGTTTGAATAGGTTTTTCTGGAGTTTCGTCAATAAAAACTAGTTCCTCTGCATTCTCGAAATGCTTTGCAACAATAGTAGCACCTTCCTTAAATGAGCCACGCAAAATTTCTTCTGCCAATGGATCTTCAACATATTTTTGAATAGCTCTTCTCAAAGGTCTGGCACCGAACTTTTCATCAAAGCCTTTTTCAACGAGAAAATTCTTGGCACTTTCATCAAGCAACACAATCATTTTCTGGTCTTTAATATTTTGTACTAAATCTTTCAATTCAATATCAATAATCTTAAGAATATCATCTTTATTTAGACTTCTGAATACAATAGTATCATCAATTCTGTTAAGGAATTCTGGATTGAAAAGTTTTTTCATTGCTTCTTCAACGGTGTCTTTCATATGAGTATATCTATCAGACTCTTCTTTCGTACTAAAACCAAATGAGCCAATATTTTTTAAGTCCCTTGTTCCAACATTCGATGTCATAATTATGATAGTGTTCTTAAAGTCAATTTTTCTTCCAAAGCTATCAGTCAACATTCCATCATCTAAAACCTGAAGAAGGATACTGAAAATATCAGGATGAGCTTTTTCAATTTCATCAAAAAGAACAACGGAATATGGACGTCTTCTCACTTTTTCGGTTAATTGACCACCTTCTTCATAACCTACATATCCGGGAGGAGCTCCTACTAATCTTGATAATGAAAATTTCTCCATATACTCACTCATATCAATTCTAATCAGTGCATCTTCGGAATCGAACAAATATTTTGCTAAAACTTTACACAGCTCTGTTTTACCAACTCCTGTTGGACCGAGAAAAATAAAACTTCCAATAGGTCTGTTTGGATTTTTTAATCCTGCTCTTGTTCTTCTGATAGCTTTTGCAAGTTTACTTACTGCTTCATCCTGTCCAACTATACTTTGTTTTAACGCATCTTCCATTTTCAATAATTTTTCAGATTCAGTCTGAGCGATTCTGTTTACTGGTATTCCTGTCATCATAGCAACTACGGTAGCAATATCTTCTTCGGTAACATCGTGTACTAAATCTTTGGTTGTTTCTTCCCATTCTTTTTTAACAACTTCGAGCTGGGACTGTAAATTTCTTTCTCTATCTCTTAGTCTTGCTGCTTCTTCATAATCCTGCATTTTAACAACTTTTGATTTTTCTTTCCTGACTTCTTCAATACTTTCTTCCAACTCCAGAATATCTTTCGGAACTTCAAAATTACCCATATGAACTCTGGAACCAGCTTCATCAATTACATCAATAGCTTTATCAGGTAAATGTCTGTCGGTAATATATCTGTTACTTAGTTTAACTGCAGCTTCAATTGCTTCTTTTGAATATCTTACTTTGTGATGATCTTCATATCTGAATTTAATATTCTCCAGAATTTGAAGAGTTTCCTCATATGACGGAGGTTCAACCATAACTTTCTGAAATCTTCTGTCCAATGCACCATCTGTTTCAATATACTTACGGTATTCATCTAAAGTAGTTGCACCAATACATTGAATATCACCACGAGCCAAAGCTGGTTTGAACATATTCGAAGCATCTAAAGAGCCGGAAGCACCGCCTGCACCAACAATAGTATGTAACTCATCTATAAAAAGGATAACATCTTCAGCTTTTTCCAATTCATTCATTAATGCTTTCATTCTTTCTTCAAATTGCCCACGGTATTTAGTTCCTGCTACCAAACCAGCAAGATCGAGAGTAACAACCCGTTTATCCTGCAAAATTCTTGGCACTTTTTTCTGGACAATCCTTAAAGCCAAACCTTCAGCTATTGCAGTTTTGCCTACTCCTGGTTCTCCAATAAGAACAGGATTATTCTTTTTCCTTCTGCTTAGAATCTGAGCAACTCTTTCGATTTCTTTTTCCCGACCAACTACCGGGTCAAGTTTATCCTCCAAAGCAAGCTTTGTTAAGTCTCTTCCGAAATTATCAAGTACAGGAGTTTTAGTTTTTTCAATCTTTTTATCTGAGGTAAAAGGTTTTTGCACTGTATCTTTTGTAGATCTCTGACTGAGAATATCGTTTAATTCAGCTCTTGCTGCATCGTATGTGACGTTAAATTGATGTAATATCTGGGTAGCGATATTATCTTCATCCCTAAGTAATGAAAGTAATAAATGCTCTGTTCCAATAACATCAGCTTTATAAATTTTGGATTCAATCTGGGTTATTTTTAATACTTTTTCAGCTTGTTTTGTTAATGGAATATTACCTATAGTTAAAGTTCCACCGGATGTTCTTACGGTATCTTCAATAGCTTTTTTAAGTTTAATTAAATCAACATCCAGATTTCTGAGAATCTTAACTGCAATTCCCTGTCCTTCTCTTATTGTTCCGAGTAAAAGATGTTCCGTTCCGATATAGTCGTGTCCTAATCTTAAAGCTTCTTCTCTGCTTAAACGAATAACATCCTGTAGTCTTTCTGAAAAATTTCCGTCCATTTTGTTTCCTTACTTTTTCTTATATAACAAAAAATAATGCTTTTTTGTTTCAATTATTGAGATTTTGTAACCATTTAGTTCAAGAAATTCTATTTAGTTGCTTAAATAATTTAAAGTTATTGACAGTCAAAAAAAAGTCTAATCTTATTTGATTTCTTTAATATCAAATTAACTTAAAGTAAATTAAGATTAACTTAAAATTTTATAATTCTGCCGAAATATTGTAATATTTTCCTGAATAATTTATATCTTTAAGCTATAAACTCATCATAATAATCGGAGAAAAAGATGGAAGCTTTAACAGGATTATCAATTTTCCTAATTGTTGCATTATTTTTTATTCTTTTGCTATTCTTCTACTTCATTCCAATCGGACTGTTTATTACTGCATATTTCTCTGGAGTAAAATTAAAGATTTTCAGAGATCTGGTTGGAATGCGTTTGAGAAAAGTTCCTCCTGTTTTGATCGTAAGAAATATGATTACAGCTACAAAAGCAGGATTAAAAGTTGATCAGGGTAAACTTGAAGCACATTATTTGGCAGGAGGAAATGTAACTAAAGTAATTAACGCCCTCGTCTCAGCGGACAAAGCAAATATCGGATTATCGTTTGAAAGAGCAACTGCAATAGACTTAGCAGGCAGAGACGTTCTCGAAGCAGTTAAAATGTCAGTTGTTCCAAAAGTTATTGAAACCCCTATGGTTTCGGCTGTTGCAAAAGATGGAATTCAGTTAAAAGCAATTGCCAGAGTTACAGTCAGAGCCAATATTGACAGATTAGTAGGTGGTGCCGGTGAAGCTACAATTTTAGCCAGAGTTGGTGAAGGAATTGTTTCGACAATAGGTTCTAGTAATTCGCATAAAGAAGTGTTAGAAAATCCTGATAGAATTTCGAAAAGCGTTCTTGCAAAAGGTTTGGATTCAGGAACCGCTTTTGAAATTCTGTCTATTGATATTGCGGATGTTGATATAGGTCAGAATATTGGTGCAATATTACAAGCTGATCAAGCTGAAGCAGATTTGAAAGTTGCAAGAGCTAAAGCTGAAGAAAGAAGAGCAGCTGCTGTTGCCAGTGAGCAGGAAATGATCGCTGAAGTTGCACGCCAAAGAGCTAAAGTTGTTGAAGCAGAAGCAGAAGTTCCAAAAGCTATTGCAGAAGCTTTCAGAACCGGAAGACTTGGAGTTATGGACTATTATCAACTTAAAAATATTCAGGCTGATACTGAAATGAGAACTTCCATAGCCCAACCTGAAGAAAAGAAAAATAATCCAAACGGTTAATACTTATGGATAATTTTTTTGAAGTTTTAATTTATTTAATAATAATTATTTCTTTTCTGAGTTCACTTTTTAAGAAGAAAGAACAACCTAAAACTACTCAGAAACCTCAGACACCTCATCAACAGAGTAAGTCTGATGGTTTTTCGGAATTTGAATCTGAGCCTGTTGAAGTTGAGTCTTCAGGATATGATATATTAAGTGAAATCGAAAATATTTTCAATCAGGAATTAGGAAAACCAAAGCCTAAAACTGAGAGTATTCCTAAACCTGAAGAGAGAATAAAAGATCGCTCTCTTGAACAAGAAAGTGTAAACTATGATAAGTTTGATCTCGAAAAGAAAGTTGCTCTCGATACTCAGAAAAGATTCCAACGTAGAGAAATAAAAGTAGATTCAAGGACAGAAAAAGCAGCCTTAATGTTTGAAGAACTATCGAAAAAACAAAGAGCTAAAACTCATATTAATCATCCACTGATAAAAAAGATTAAAAATCCTTTGTTGATTAAAGAATATATCCTTGTATCTGAAATACTTAATAAACCTCTCGCTCTTCGTAAATGATCGAAAATAAAATTCAGTTAAAAAAAATATCTTTAGCGGGAACATCAAAATTTTTTGATGAGTCCCGCTTTAAGATTAACTATAAAGAGTTACTGAATAACTCCCAGTTTGAGGCTGTAAGATCTACCGAAGGAGCATATTTATTGATTGCTGGTGCTGGAACTGGTAAAACAAGAACATTGGTTTACAGAGTTGCCCGACTTATAGAGATGGGATATGATCCATATTCGATACTTCTTTTGACTTTCACAAGAAAAGCTGCCAACGAAATGCTGAAAAGAGCTTCTTTGTTATTGGATGACAGATGTTCAAAAATAAGAGGCGGTACTTTTCATTCATTCGCCAATCTGGTGCTCAGAAAATATCATAAGGCAGTAGGACTTGATTCCAATTTTACAATTCTTGATCAGGGAGATAGTGAAGATGTAATAAATTTAATTCGCTCTCAGAGTAAATTTATTTCTAATGAAAAACGTTTTCCAAATAAACAAACTTTAGCCAAAGTTTACAGTCTATCAATAAATACGAATAAGAATATTTCTGAGATAATTGAAGAGAATTATCCTCATTTTATTTCACTTCTTGATAAAATCCTTGAAATTGAAAAGATTTATAAAGAGTATAAAAGAAAAAATAACCTTTTAGATTATGATGACTTGCTTATTTATCTGAGAGATTTTTTATTCAGCGAGTCTCCAGCTGCAAAATCGCTTCAATCAGAAATTCGGTTTTTGATGGTTGATGAATATCAGGATACAAATCACATTCAGGCTGAAATTGTGCAAGGATTGGCTGCTCATCATAAAAACGTAATGGTAGTCGGAGATGACTCTCAATCAATCTATTCTTTTCGTGGAGCTGATTTTTATAACATAATTCAATTCCCTAAATTATTCGATGATGTGAAAATTATAAAACTCGAGGAAAACTACAGAAGTTATCAGTCCATTCTCGATTTTGCCAACCGAATTATCAGAGCAGCTCTTGATAAATATGAAAAGAATCTCTTTTCAAGACGAGGTAGTGGAAATCTTCCACAAGTAATTGCTACAGTTACCGAAAATCTTCAATCAAAATTTATTGTTGAAAAAATTCTTGAATTGCGGGAAGAAGGAGTAAAGCTGAACGATATAGCAATCCTGTTTCGATCTTCATTTCATTCTTTTGATTTAGAACTTGAACTCTCAAAAGCAAATATTCCTTTTCAAAAATTCGGTGGAATGAAATTTATTGAGTCTGCTCATATCAAAGATGTTATTGCTTTTTTGAGAATAGTTGAAAATCCTAAAGATATTATTTCCTGGTATCGGATATTGCTTCTGCACGAGGGTATCGGACCTAAAACAGCTCAGAGGATTCTTGATGATATTGCCGCCGGTAAATTAAATTCGAAGCACGAACCAGAAGAGAAAATTAAATCAAAATATGAAAAGGTTGCACCTTTGTTTTATTTAATTTATGAAATTTCGAAACCTAAATTTCAACCTTCAGAAATTCTGCAAAAAGTCTTGTATTATTATGACGAATTATTTAAAATCAATTATGATGATTGGAATAAACGTAGAAAAGATCTTGATATTTTTCAGAATATAGTTGAAAATTATGCCGACCTGGATAGTCTGCTATCTGATTTAGCAATTGAACCAATAATTGATTCAGTGGTAGATATTGAACCAGAAAATAAAGAAAATGAGTTTGTTACGTTATCAACCATTCATTCTGCAAAAGGATTGGAGTGGGATACTGTTTTTATTATTCACGCAGTTGAAGGTTATTTCCCATCCAGCAGAAACGCAGATAAAATTGAACAAATTGAAGAAGAAAGAAGACTGATGTATGTTGCAGTTACACGAGCTAAAAATAATTTATTTATTTTATATCCAATGAATTTATTTGACCGTGAAGCAGGCAGAACTTTTTCAAAACCTTCACGATTTTTATCAGACCTTTCTCCGGATATTGCAGAAGGTTTTTTACTGGAATCAGAATTTTAATAAAGGAATTATACTATGAAAAACTTATTCAAAAACTTTTTTCTAATTATACTTTTATTTTCAAGCATTGTTTTCTCACAAACTGTTAAGGTCAAAATTATCGAAACAAGTGATGTTCACGGTGCAATTTTCCCATATAATTTTTTAACTGACAAGCCTGCAAATTCTTCATTAGCACAAGTTATGACTTATCTTAAAGAACAACGAGCTGATACTAATCAAATTGTTTTTCTTATTGATAATGGAGATGTTCTTCAGGGAAATCCGGCTATTTACTACATTAACTTTGAAAAAAAGGATGGCATTCATCTTTTAGCTGATATAATGAATTATATGGAATATGATGCCGCAACTGTTGGAAATCACGACTTTGACCCAGGTCCCGAAGTTTACAATAGATTCAGGAAAGATACTAATTTCGATTTGCTTGCTGCCAATGCAATTGATGAATCAACAAATAAACCTTATTTCAAACCATATACTACTATCGAACGTGGAGGAATCAAAATAGCAGTTTTTGGAATGATAACTCCTTACGTACCGAACTGGCTTCCGGAAAAACTTTACAAAGGAATTCGTTTCGAAGATATGGTTCAGACTGCAAAAGAATGGGTAAAGAAAATCAGAGCCTGGGAACAGCCGGATTTATTGATTGGATTATTTCACTCCGGTGTTGATGCAAACTACGCTGGTCAAAATAATGAAACATATAAAAATGAAAATGCTTCTGAATTAGTTGCAAAACTTGTCCCGGGATTTGATATTGTTTTCGTTGGACACGATCATCAGGGTCATAATTACTCCATCCGGAACGTTGAAGATGGGAAGGTTTTAATTTTAGGCACTCAGGCTAATGCTCGTACTCTCGCTGTTGCTAATGTTAACTTAGAGTTTGATAAACATTGTGGTTTCTTTGATATAAAAGAAAAAAATGGTGAAATAGTAGAAGTAAAAAACTATCCACCAGATAAAGATTTTTTGGACAGATACCAAAATTTATTTAAAGAAATTAATGAATATTCCTCTCAAAAAATTGGAATAAACAAATCTGAAATCAAATCCGCTGATGCTTTGTTCGGACCTGCAATTGCAACTGACTTAATAAATCAAATTCAATTAGAAATCTCTGAAGCAGATGTTTCTTTCACCCCACCTTTTTCATTTAATGATGTTATTGGCATCGGAGATATACATATTCGAGATTTATTCAGTCTTTTGAGATACGAGAATTATCTTTACACAATGGAATTAACAGGAAAAGAAATTAAAGATTATCTTGAATATTCCTATGGAAACTGGTTAAATCAAATGAAAGATGAGAACGACCATCTTTTAAGATTTAAGAAGAATGAAAAAGGAGAATTAGTTTATTCTAACAGAACAAACTCCCCTGAGTTATTTGAAAGATTTTATAATTATGATTGCGCAGCTGGAATTGATTATATTGTTGATATAACCAAACCAATCGGTGAAAGAGTGATTATTGAAAAATTAAGCGATGGCAGAAAATTTAATACCGACGGGAAATACAAAGTTGCAATAAATTCTTACAGAGGAAGCGGTGGTGGCGGACATTTAACATCCGGAGCAGGAATTCCAAAAGAAGAACTTAGTAAAAGAATTCTAAAATCAACAGATACAGATTTCAGATATTATGTCATTGAATACATAAAAGAAAAGAAAGTTATTGAACCAAAACTCTTTAAAAACTGGGAAATTGTTCCCGAAAACCTCTGGAAAAAAGGTAAAGAAAAAGATTATCAAATATTATTCGGAAAAAATTAGTAAGAGAATTTAATGGATTTCACAAATAGTAATAATTTATTTTCAGAAGCAAAGAGATACATACCAGGTGGCGTAAATTCACCTGTAAGAGCATTCAAATCAGTTGGGGGTAATCCGGTATTTTTTGAAAGAGGTGTTGGGTCTAAAATGTATGATGTAGATGGAAATGAATTCATTGATTACATCGGAAGTTGGGGACCTCATCTTTTCGGACATAATCCACCATTCATAAAAAGTGCTTTGATAGAGGCTATTGATAATGGAACAAGCTTCGGTGCTCCCAATGAATTGGAAGTAAAAATGGCAAAAATTATAAAAGAATTGGTTCCATCAGTTGAACTTGTCAGAATGGTAAATAGCGGAACAGAAGCAACAATGTCTGCAATTCGTGTTGCTCGTGCTTATACCAACAAAGAGAAAATTATAAAATTTGAAGGCTGCTATCACGGACACGCTGATTATTTTCTCATCAAAGCTGGAAGCGGCGCACTGACGCTCGGTGTTCCGACTTCGCCCGGAGTTACAAAAAGTAATGCTGCTGATACTTTGCTTGCTGATTTCAATAATATTGAATCTGTCAAGAATTTAATTAATCAAAATAAAGATAATATTGCTGCAATAATTATTGAGCCTATTGCAGGCAATATGGGCGTTATAAAAGCAGACGAAAATTTTTTAGTTCAGCTAAGAAATCTTTGCAACGAAGAAAAAATAGTTTTAATATTTGATGAAGTGATGTCTGGTTTTAGAGTTGCTGCAGGCGGTGCTCAGGAAATTTTAGGTATTGAACCGGACTTAACTACTTTTGGAAAAATTATTGGCGGCGGATTGCCTGTTGGTGCATTCGGCGGTAAAAAGGCAATTATGCAAATGATTGCACCCGAGGGTCAAGTTTACCAGGCAGGAACTTTGAGCGGAAATCCACTTGCAATGGCGGCTGGATATGCTGCATTATCGTATATAAAAGAACATCCCGAAATTTATGTTCAACTTGAAAAGAACTCTTCTTATCTTGAACAAGGATTTAAAGAAAATCTTAAAAAACTTAATAAAAATTTTGCCATCAACAGAGTTGGTTCAATGTTGTGTATGTTTTTCACAGAAGCTGAAGTTAATGATTATAAAAGTGCTGTTTCTTCAAATACAGAGTTATATGCAAAATATTTTCACGAAATGCTTAATGCTGGAATTTATTTACCTCCTGCTCAATTTGAAGCTATGTTTATATCAACTGTTCATTCATTAAACGATTTAGATAATACTATCAAAGCTCATTATAATTCACTTAAAAAAGTTATAAACTAAATGGAGTTAAACTGATGATTAAAAAGTTGAATTCAGTTCAAGGGGTGATTTTAATTATTTTGGTTCTTTTAACTTTTTCAAATACTTACTCTATTGAAAGAGTTTTAGAAAAGAACGGGGTTAAATACCTTTCAAATACATTGATTATTAAACTTAAAAATCAACCAATCATTCTATCAGACAAATCAGTTTTACTTCCACAAAGTACTTCTCAATTTTTACAGACTTATGGAATTAAATCGTCGAGAGCATTATTCCCTAATAAAGTCAATGAATCTTCTTCGACTATTGGGAGAATTATTGAACTGAAATATGAATCAGATGAAGATCCGTTCTTCATTTCATCAAAACTGTCCAAAATTGATTTATTTGAGTGGATTGAACCAAGATTTATTTATGAATTCAGTTTTACTCCGAATGATCCTTCATATAATCAGCAGTATGCGCTTACAAGAATCAATGCAGCACAAGCGTGGGATATTAGCCAAGGTGATACGTCAATTGCTATCGGAATAGTTGATACAGGCGTTGATTGGGATCATCCGGATTTGGAAGCTAATATCTGGATTAACTGGAATGAAATTCCAAATAACGGAATAGACGATGATAATAATGGATTCATTGATGATATACGTGGCTGGGATTTTGGAGGATTGAATGGTACTCCAGATAACAATCCAATGGAAGACCAACCTGACCACGGAACTCACGTTGCCGGAATTGCTTCAGCAGTTACTAATAATGGAATCGGAGTTGCATCTATCGGATTTAAATGCAAAGTAATGGCTATCAAAACTACCAGAAACGATATGAGAGGACCTAACGGGCCTTACGTTATTTTTGGTTATGAAGGAATAGTATATGCAACAGACAACGGTGCAAAAGTCGTCAATTGCAGTTGGGGCGGTAGTGGTTTTTCTATGTATGGACAAGAGGTAATTTCGTATGCAACTTCAAGAAATTCTTTAGTTGTCTGCGCGGCCGGTAACAGTAATTCAAATGAACCTTTTTATCCTGCATCGTATAAAGGTGCTTTATCAGTTGCATCAACAACCAACACAGATACACGTTCTTCATTTTCTAATTTTGGTAAAACAATTGACGTCAGTGCTCCGGGAAGTAATATTTACAATACGTGGCAAAACAATACTTATGCAACATTAAGCGGCACCTCTATGGCCTCTCCCCTTGCTGCAGGATTAGCTGGATTAACAAAAGCCAGATTTCCTGATTATAATGCACTACAAATCGGAGAGCAAATCAGAGTTAATTGTGATGATATAAACTCTGTAAATCCAAGTTTTCAATTCCTTCTTGGTAAAGGAAGAATAAATGCCTTTAAAACTTTAAACAATACAAATTCCAAATCAGTAAGAGCAATTGAAGTTACTTTTTCTGATGAACAGCCGGGTGGAAACGGCGATGGTATTTTCCAGTCAGGTGAAACTATTACTGTTGCAATAGTTTTTATGAATTACCTTTCCCCTACTTCAAATCTTTCTGTACAATTGGAATCAAGGACTTCTTACTCAACAGTTCAAAACGGCACATTAAATGCAGGTGCTATAAATACCTTGCAAGAGTTTAACAATTTTAATAATAAATTCACTTTCCAGATTTCTAATACAACTCCGCAAAATTCTCTTGTTAATTTCCTTTTAAGATACACAGACGGAAACTATAATGACTTTCAATGGATAGAGGTTATTGCAAATCCAACATATGCTACTCAAAGCGGGAATAATGTTAAACTTACAATTACCTCGAAAGGTACACTGGCTTTTAATGATTATCCCAATAACACACAAGGACAGGGATTTAAGTATCAGAATTCAAGTAATCAGCTTTTTGAAGGTGCCTTAATACTCGGTACTTCGGCACAAAGAATTTCTGATGCTGCCAGAGGTACAAATCAATCAGCGCAGAATAATGATTTTGCAGTTGTTCAACCTTTTACATTGAAAATCCCCGGGAATATTGCTGATGTAGAAGGTAGTGCAGTTTTTAATGATAATAATGCCGGAATTAATAAAATCGGAATTACAACAAAACTAAAGTCTTATTCTTTTTCTCAAAATCCTTATGAAGATTTTATAATTCTTGATTATACATTTATAAATAATACAACTTCTATAATCAACAATCTCTATGCTGGATTATTTTTCGACTGGGATATGGTTGATGGAAATGGCGATATTACAAATTGGGATACAAATCTAAAATATGGTATTACAAGAAACACCGCTAATCAAAACTTAAATTGGGTTGGAGTCGGTTTAATTTCTGCAGAGAATTTTGGTTTTTATGCAATAAAAAATGATAGCGGTGATGGTGGTTTTGGTATTTATGATGGCTTTGCAGACCACGAAAAATGGCTTGCAATTTCAAATGGAGTCGGCAAACAAAACGCCGGACCTGGTGATGTATCTCAGGTTATTTCTTCAGGACCTTACTCAATAAATGCTGGCGATAGCATCAGAGTTGCCTTTGCCATTGCTGGCGGGATGAATAAACAGGCTTTAGATTTAGCTATTCAAAGTGCCAGATTAAAATACCAGCAGATTTTAACTAATATTGAATCAGAATCTGAATACAGTCCCCTGTCATTCAGATTAGAACAAAACTATCCTAACCCATTCAATCCTTCAACAAAAATCAGCTGGCAACAACCTAGTAATGGTTTTGTTTCGATAAAATTATTTAATGCTCTCGGAGAAGAAGTTGATACAATAATTGAAGGTTTATATGAAGCAGGTCTTCATTCTAAATTATACATTATAAATTCAACATTACCTTCAGGAATTTATTTCTATCAATTGCGAGCCGGTGATTTCATCGAAACAAAGAAAATGGTTCTGCTCCGTTGATTGATTTATGAAAAATCCTCCTGAACATCTTAAAGGAATTTTTGCAGTATTTTTAACTGCCCTTCTTTGGAGTTCAGGAGGATTATTCATCAAACTGATTTCTCTAACACCAATGCAAATATCTTTTTTCCGATGTTTGATAGCTGCATTAGTATTTCTGATAATATTCAAATCGAAAATTCTCAAACTAAATCCTTTAGCTTTGCTTAATTCTTTTTCTTATGCGATTGTATTGATATTATTTGTTTATGCGACCAAAACAACTACTGCAGCTAATGCAATTTTTCTTCAATCTACAGCACCTATCTATGTTTTAATTTTTGAACCAATTCTCACAAAAATCAAATACGAAAGAATTAATATCATAACTATTTCTATTTGTTTCATTGGAATGATTTTATTCTTTGTTGGAGAATTATCGCCAGGAGATATAAATGGCAACTTTGCTGCATTATTAGCCGGGGTTGCATTTGCTGCTTTTTTCCTTGGAATGAAAAAGAATGAAGGGAAATTCGGAGAAGCATCAATTTTTTATGGAAATATTTTAGTTACTCTTTTCTGTACTCCATTTATAATTGAGCTGCAAACAGTAAACAGTTCTGATTTAGCGATGGTTTCTTTTCTAGGAGTATTCCAGATAGCAATTCCATATGCTTTATTCAACTTTGGAATAAAAAGAATTAAAGCGGTTGAAGCATCAATTATTTCAATGTTTGAACCAGTACTTAATCCAATCTGGGTATTTTTTGGTTACGGAGAAATTCCAAAAGTGAATGCGATAATTGGTGGAATTATCATCATCTCAGCAATTACGATTAAGACTATTATCTCTGCTTTAAGATATAAAAATTAACAATTTAGAATGTATAATGTATAATTTAGAATGTAGAATGTATAATTTATAATGTAGAATGTAGAATTTATAATTTGATTTTTTCATTCATCATTTAACATTTACCACTTAACACTTATAACATAAAATTCATAACTCTATCATCCACTCCTTTCCCAAATCCGTTGCACCTGTGTTTTTACCACTTGGAAGCAAGCGATTATGAAAATACCTCAGTTTATAAGCAAACCAATAAATTGGTTTTGGTCAGATAATTAGTGAGGATAAGAAGATATATGATTTAGGACTTTTGCTTTATCTTAAAATTATCATTTTCTTAACCTTATGATAATCACCTATTTGGAGCTTGTAGAAATAAACTCCACTTGATAAAGACGATTCAAGTCTTGTCTCTTTATTTGGAAATTCAATTTCATAATCTCCTGCTTCCCTGTATTCGTCAACTAAGGTTATTATTTCTTTGCCAAGTATATCATAGACTTTCAACGTTTGTTGACCGCTAATTGATGACTGCCATTTTATACGAGTACTTGGATAATGCGAATGAATGGTTTTTCCAAATGGATTTGGATAATTTTGATTTAAGGTGAAGTTTTCTACTAAATCATATTTTTTCTCTCTTATATTCGTACCGCCATTTGTAGTTTTGAGTAATAGCCCATAAGATCCGACAATCCAACCAGTATTTGGATTTGTAAAATGAATATATCTCAAGGAATGTTTCGTAACCTGTGGTATTTTGAACCATTGATTTCCGCTATCAGTTGTTCTAAAAATTCCTCCTTTCTCACCAACTGCCCAACCATTCAATGAATCAGAAAAAGTTATTGAAAATATAATGTCGTTTATTTCTTCATTCTGTTTCATCCAAGTTAATCCACCATTTGTGGTTTTAAGAATAACACCCACATAATTATTATTGAAATAACTTCCTCCTGCCACCCATCCAATGTTTTCATTAATCATATAAAAACTTCTAAGAGTTGAAGAAACATCAGATATTTGTTGAATCCAGGAACTACCACCGTTCGTAGTTTTAAGTATAAGTCCATTTTCTCCAGATATGTAACCAACGTTTTCATTAATAAAATTAACTGCATATAAATCAGACCAGCTTGTTAAAGAAATATCATTCCAGGATTCGCCACTATCAGTAGTTTTATAAATACTGCCATACCAACCAACAGCCCATCCAACTCTTTCATTAATAAAATTTATGTCATAAAGTGGAATATTTTGCCCATAAAATTTAATATCCCAGTTATTTCCAGAATCCGTTGTTCTTAAAATAACTGAATATCTTTCGCTCATAAACCATCTTAATCCAATAACAAAACCAGAAGATTCATTAAAGAAGTGTAATTTTTTTAAGTGAGCAATAGTATTTGAATTTTGCTCTATCCACTTTGTTCCTCCATCACTTGAGTAATATATCTTTCCATCTTGACCAACTATCCAACCCTTTAATTCATTATCAAAATAAATAGCATTTGGCTCTTCAATTTGAGAAATTCTCTTCCTTACCCAATTACTTCCTCCATTAGTTGTCTTTAATATTTCGCCATTATATCCAACTGCAAAACCTATATTATCACTTACAAAATCAACTGAACGTAACCCAAAATTTGTTCCACTAAACTGACTTATCCAACTATTTCCATAGTTTGTTGTTTTGAAAATTAGTCCTATTGTCGAACCAGAAAATTGTCCACCAACAGCCCAACCAGTTGAATCATTCACAAAATCTAAATCCCAAATTGTCTGATTTATTCCAGTATTCAGATTTGTCCATTGACTTCCCCCATTAGTTGTCCTGAAAATATTGCCCGAACCAGCTGATATATATCCAACATTTTCAGAGACAAAAACAGAATTTGTAATATAAGATTGAAAATTATTTGACTGATTAAACCAGGAATTTCCTGCATTAGTAGTTTTTAATATTACCCGGAACAATGAGCCACCAATAGCCCAACCAATAGAATCAGAAACGAAACTTACTGATCTTAAAATCTCTGATTGTTGATAATGCTTTAAATTCCAGGTATTTCCTCCGTCAGTTGTTTTAATTATAAAACCATTCAATAAAGTATCACAGCCAACTATATAACCAATAAGTTCTGAAGTAAAATATATAGAATAGAAGATTCCTTTAATCTGTGAATTAACTTTATTCCACGTTAATCCACCATCATTTGATTTTAGAATTAGATTAAAGTTTGAATCCCAACCAACAGCCCATAATTCATTTTCATTTAATAAAAAAATACTATTAATATTTTCACTTCCTGAGACTCTTTGAATAAACCAATTTTCACCTCCATCAGTTGTCTTTAAGATAGTACCCATTTCACCAACAGCCCATCCTACGTTCTCGTTAAAAAATTGAATACTATTTAATGAATTCCCTTGCGGTAAAGGATTTTGCCAGAACCAACCTTGCTGAGAAAAAGAAAAGAATGATAAAAGACTAATCAGAAATAATGCTATTAATATTTTCATAATATTCAAAATAAATTAAAATTGGGGCTGTCCAAAAAGTAATTTTGTCATCACGAACGAAGTGAAGTGATCTCATTTTTGAATTAAAAGATAAAGATTGCTTCACTCGAAGACTCGTTCGCAATGACTTTTTACCTCTTTTGGGACAGCCCCTAAAGGGGGAGGCACTTATTTCACTACAATCATTTTCCTAATCTGACTAAACTTTGGAGTTTCCATTTTATAGTAATAAACTCCACTTGTCAGATTAGTTGCATCAAAATCAATCTGATGAACACCGGCATCAAACTCACCATTGACTACTCTGGAAATTTCCTGACCGAGCGAATTAAATACTTTTACTACCACATCAGATTTTTCAGGTAATGCAAATTTTATAACTGTAACAGGATTAAACGGATTAGGAAAATTCTGCTCCAATACAAATTTATTTGGAGCACCTACATCCACTAAAATTTCACCAATGTAAGCAAATTTTCCATCGTAGTCTATTTGTTTTAAGCGATAGTAATATTTTCCTGATTCAATATTATCATCAATGAAAGAATAAACCTGCGGCTCAGCAGTTGTTCCTCTTCCGCCAACGAAACCAATTTCACTATAATTTTCATTATCTCTGCTTCTTTCTATGCTGAATCCGGAGTTATTTGTTTCAGTAGCTGTCTTCCAGTTTAGTAAAACACCATCATCAATTATTGAATGAGAGAAGGAAACTAATTCAACAGGAATAACTCCCTGAATTGTAAAATTCACATTAGAAATATCGAAGAAAATATTTCCAACGGCTTCAACTTTTATTCTTGCCTGTGTAGTCTGATTTGCGGGCAGTAGAACAGTCTCAGAACCATCATTGGGCGTATTAGCAGCTAAAACAATCGGATATGTATTACCACCATCAATTGATAAAAGGATATTTACATTAGCGCAATTAACCGGTGCTAAATTAGTATTAGCAACATCCCAAGTGATTGTTTGATTTGAAAATCCCGGCAAAGTTAAATTTGTATTTGGATAAGTAACTACAAACGGACCGGAATTTCCATCAACTTGAAATTGAATTTGTGCATAATCAACCCCACCGCCACCTGCTTTATTATCTCTTACAACCATTCTGAAAGTCAATGTTCTTGAATAAGTTGGCATTACTTCACCAACAACAGTTGTATTATTTAATAAATTCTGAAGTCTTGGAAATGTTCTTGTTGGACTTGTTGTCGGATTCCAAACTCTGAAAATCGGAGCATTGCCTGATGGATTATTCCAGGTGCCTGCAGGACCTAAATCAAATTGCTGCCAGTCATAAGTCAGGGGATCGCCATTTGGATCAGTAGCTGACCCCGTTAAAGCAAAAGGAGTGCTTTTGGGGATGTAAAATCCACCTGTTGGTACTGTAACAAGTGGTGCGGCATTACCGGTGTTTGTGATTTGAGCACAACTGTTTCCAGTTCCATTATTTGTGTAAACCACAATTTCATCATAACTGGCAACGTGAAAATAAGGATCGCTATTTGGCTGAAGATCATCAGAGCCGCAAATTCCAGCATAAGCCATTATGGTAGAGCCACTGCCTGGTTCATAGGCTTTAGAGGCTACTCTGTTTCCACCACCACAAGAACCTGTAACACTGTTAAATGTATGGTTTGCACCAAATTGATGCCCCATCTCGTGGGCAACATAATCAATATCAAATGGATCACCAACAGGCTGAGGAGAGCCAGTAACTCCTTTGGCTTTATTGCCATTGACACAAACACAAGCAAGAAAAGCAACTCCTCCGCCACCAGTGCTAAATACGTGTCCGATATCATAATTTGCTGAACCAATTCTCGAGTCTATGGTAGTTTGATTTTGACTTAGCATTGCAGAACCATTATTATTCGAGTAAGGATCCGTAGATGCATTAAGAAAGATAAGAGTATCATTATTTGGAACTAAAACCATTCTGATTCCTAATTCTTTTTCATATACTCCTACAACTCTATTAACAGAAGTTACCATTGCAGCCCTTACTAATGGAACTGTACCTCCGTGAAAAGTGGCGTACTCTCCAGTACAGGCTAATGCCAATCTGTAAGTTCTTAATTGAGGTCCAATTATTTTACTTTCAACATTTTGTAACAGATAATTCATTTCATTTACTCTATCTTCAGGAGCAATCAGATCACACTCTCTTGATTTAGCAGAATTCTGATAATCTCTTGTATAATAAGAAATATAATTCTCTTTATCACCTTTAGAATATGGGTCAACAAAAACTCTTCCATTTGGTGAAAGAATCATAGCGTGAAAACCGTGTGGAGTAAAATCGAATCTGACACTTGCATATTTATCATCAATTCCATAGCCTAAATAAGTCCTCGTCTCAGGTGCTTTCCTTTGTAACTCCGGAGCCATTACAGGTGATTCAACAAACCTGAATCTTTGAAATGAACCATCTGGCATTGGTATGTGAATTATACGAACTTTTCTTGTTGCATCCTCAGAGAATTCCATCGGAACATCTGACAGAAGATTTGAGATAGAATTTAGGTTTAGTTTAAATACCTTATAAGAATTCGGAATAATATATCTTTCACCTAACGTAACTATTTCATTTTCATTTTGTTCATTCCATAAATCGTATTGTGAATATGCACTTTTTGAAATAAGTATCAGCAATAATGCGAAATAGATTAGATAAAAGTTAGATTTGATTTTCATTGATTTTCCTTTCTAATATTTAATTATTTTCAGTCAAACATAATAAATTAAATATATCTTTAAAAATTAGTTTAAAGCTCTTTTAATATCCTCAATTAAATCTTCAACATCTTCAAGACCGACAGAAAACCTTACTAATGATTCTGTGATTCCAAGTTTCTCCTTTTGTTCTTTTGGAACTGACCCGTGTGTCATAGAATACGGTTGACAGACTAAACTTTCGACTCCGCCAAGACTTTCAGCCAGAGTAAATACTTTTACACCATTTAATATTTTCTTTGCATAATCAAGATTTCCAAAATCTGCTGAAACAATTCCACCAAATCCTCTCATCTGTTCTTTTGCTAATTTATGATTAGGATGACTTTCAAGTCCGGGATAAATAACCTTTTTCGCAAAGCCAGAATCCTGTAAAAAATTTGCAAACTCAATAGCATTCTTTTCGTGTTGTTTCATTCTTACTGCTAATGTTTTTGTTGAACGTAAAACCAGCCAACAATCAAAAGGAGATGGAATTGACCCAGAGGATCTTTGATAATATCTGATTTTGTTTTGGATTTCTTCATTGTTCGTAACAATAACGCCTCCAATCACATCGCTGTGTCCATTCAGATATTTTGTTGTGCTGTGAACAACAATATCTATCCCGAAATCAAGAGGATTTTGGAAAAATGGACTCATAAAAGTGTTATCACAAACAGAAATCAAATTGTGTTTATGCGCTAATTCAGAAATCATTTTCAGATCAATAATATTGAGCATTGGATTTGTTGGAGTTTCGATATAAAGAATTTTGGTGTTCTCTTTAATCGCATTTTCAATCTCTGATTTATTAGAGGTATCTGTCCAGGAAAATTCAATTCCATAATTTTTTACAATCAGCTCAAAAAGACGATAAGTCCCTCCATAAACATTTTCTGAAATGACAATATGATCACCACTCTTAACCAAACTAATTATTGAATTAATTGCAGCTATGCCTGATGAGAAAGCAATTCCATATTTTCCTTTTTCGAGCGTGGCAATATTTTTTTCTAATGCTTGTCTTGTTAGATTATGTGCTCTGCCATATGTGAAACCAGTGTTAGTTCCCAATTCTTGCTGAGCGTAGGTTGAAGTTTGATAAATAGGAATAATAACAGCACCAGTAGTTGGATCAGGAATCTGGCCGGCGTGAATTGCATCTGTTGAAAAACCCATAATGATTTCCTTTTAATGATTATAATTACAGAATTTTGAGTATAAAATTAAGAAACATTCTAACTTAAATTCACAAAAATCATTAATGATATTTTCATTATTTTTTGAAAAGTAATTTTAAGTAAAAATGCCTTATGATTTCTGTTTGTATTCCTGTATACAATTTTGACGTAAGAGATTTAATAAAATCATTACATTCACAGTGCAAAAATTTGGATTATAAATCTGAAATTATTGTAATAGATGATTGCTCTGATGATTCATTTCGAAAAATTAACTCTGAAATACATTTAATATCAAAATACATTCAGTTAGATGAGAACATAGGAAGAGCCAGAATTCGAAATCTATTCCTTCAGTATTCGTCATTTGATTACTTACTATTTATTGATTGTGATTCAATTATTATCAATTCAGATTTTATCAAAAATTATGTTGAATCTGTTTCAACTAATTCAGATGTAATTGTTGGAGGAAGAATTTATCCGCAAACAAAACCAGAGAGAAATAAATTATTAAGATGGAAGTATTGTATTTTAAGAGAGCAAAAACCTCAACCAGATAATTTCGATTACAAAAAGATGCACTTTCTGTCCAATAATTTTTTAATCAAAAAATCCTTGTTTGAAAAAATCAGATTTGATGAAAGGATAACCGGCTATGGTCACGAAGATACTCTGTTTGCTTATGAGCTAAAAAAATCTGGAGTTGTTATTAAATATATAAGTAATCCTGTAATGAATGGTGAACTAGAAAGCAATGAAGAATTTATTCAAAAGACTGAGAAAAGTATTGACAACCTGAAACTTATTCTTGAATTTCTGATATTCGATAAGGATTTTATAAATGAGGTTACTTTATTAAAGAATTATTTTCTAATTAAAAGATGGAAATTAGAATTTATTTTATACTTGAAATGGAAACTTCTGCATTCAGTAATAAAAAGTTTTCTGGAGAAAGGGCTGGTAAATTTATTTCTTTTTGATTTTTATAAGATTGGTTATCTGATTCATATAATGAGAACATCAAACAAAACTAAAACCTCTTAAAAACTCTTCTGTTACCATTCTTTTTTTACCTTCTTGCTGAATCTCTAAAATCTTTAATGCATCTTTACCACAGCCAACAATTAATTCTTTTTTGGTTTGATAAAACTCTGAGGGATTTAATTTAATTCCGTTTACAATCTCAGTTTTATAAACCTTAATCACTTTTTCATCGTGAATAAAAAATGCTGCCGGATAAGGCGAAAGTCCTCTTACAAGATTGTGAATATCGCAAGCTGATTTATTCCAATCAATCAAACAAATTTCTTTTGTGATTTTTGGTGCAGGGGATGCAAGCGAATCATCCTGAGGGAGCAATTGATAATTTCCGCTTTCAATCATTCCGATTGTTCTCATTACCACATCAGCACCAAGTTCGCTTAATCTGTCGTGCAGCGTTCCGAAATTATCTTCAGGATAAATCGGTACTTTTTCCTGAAGATAGATATTTCCGGTATCAACCTTTTCAGCAAGTTTGAATGTAGTTAAACCTGTTTCTGTTTCACCTTTTATCAATGCCCACTGAATTGGTGCAGCGCCGCGATACTTCGGAAGTAACGATGCGTGAAGATTGAAAGATCCATATTTAGGAATTTCAAAAATTTCTTTCGGTAAAATTCTGAATGCTACTACAACAAATAAATCTGGTCCGAGAGATTTCATCTGCTCAACAAACTCAGAATTACCTTTAAGTTTTTCCGGCTGGTAAACAGAAATGTTATGTTCTACAGCAAATTGCTTAACAGGAGTAAATGTTACTTTTTGTCCTCTCCCTCTTTCTTTATCCGGTTTAGTTACAACACCAATCAATTGATGGTTACTATGATAAATAGCTTTAAGCGAAGGAATCGCAAAATCAGGTGTGCCTAAGAATACTATTTTCATTAGGGTTATTTATAGTAGATATAATTAGAAGAATCAGTAATCGGATAACCAACATCCAATTTTCTGTTTTTAATTTTATTAAGATGTTTCTTGATTTTTTTCTGAGTTTCTTCATCAAGATAATCTACAAACAGAATTCCATTCAGATGGTCAAGCTCGTGCTGAATAACTCTGGCGACTAAATCATCAACTTCGAGTTTATGCTCTCTCATATTAAGGTCAAAATATAAAATTTCAATTTTCTTAGGCCTTATAACTTCTGCTTTAAGTTCCGGAATGCTTAGGCATCCTTCTTCATAAGGTTCAAGTTCATCCGATTTGGAAACTATTTTCGGATTAATTAAAGTCATTGGTTTGAATTTTTCATATCCCTCTACTGGTGAAATATCAACAATAAAAATTCTTCTGTTAACTCCAACCTGATTAGCAGCCAAACCAATTCCATTAGCATTGTTCATCGTTAAAAACATATCTCTCACAATTGAAATCAAATCATCATTAATTTCTGTAACCGGAGCAGCTTTCTTTCTTAAAATATTATCACCAAATACAGTAATAGGTAAAATTGACATCATTTGAAAAAATTAAATTTAACATTTAACATTTATAATTTATCACTAAACTAAGAGTTTACCTTCTTTCATAATCAGTTTATTATCAAGCCATACAGTTGGTTTTTTAACAACGCCGTCAAGATGAATCGGGACATTAACACTGCCGCCCATCGAAACATTATTTCCTAAAGCGATGTGAATTGTTCCCATTACCTTTTCATCCTCGAGTAATATTCCACTTAGTTTTGCGGAGTCATTTGTTCCGATACCAAACTCAGCAATGTTGCGTGCATCTTTTCCAACCGCATCGAGTTGTTGTTTCAGTTTTCTGGCTAAAGTTCCGCCTGTAATTTTTGTAGCATAACCATTTTCAACTTCAATTCTGATGTTTGCATTTTTAATCAATCCCAATCCTGCCATTGAACCATCAACCACAAATACACCGTTTGCAGTACCTTCAACAGGAGCTAAAAATGTTTCGCCGGTTGGTAAATTGCCACTTTCACCTTTAGCGTGGAAAAGTCCTTTGCTTGCATAAGCAGTTCTGCCTTCTATTGAAAACGAAATGTCGGTTCCGGCTGGTGCTATAACTCTGATGAACTTCCCTTTCTCAAATATCTCTTTCAGTTTGATTGAGAGTGCTGAAATTTTATTGTAGTTTGCATTCATTCCTCTGATCATAACATCTTTTGTAATTCCCGGAAATGTAGCAACACGCACACCATTAGCAGAAGCACTTCTTCTTGCGTTAGTATGAGTTAATGATTTGGCAGTCGGACAAAATACAACATCAAACTTTTGCATCAGTTCTGCAACTTCTGCAGGAGGTTCTTCACCATTAATTTTTCCGGATTTCATTTCAACGAGCAAAGAATAATAACCCAGTCTTATAGCATTTTCGTGAAGTGCCAAACCAATTTCTCTTTTCTGTTCATCTGTAATTATTAAAATCTTCTCATCAGGTTTTGTACCCATACAATCTCTTATTGCAATAACACAGGCGCTGTCAAGTTTAGATAATTTCTTTTTCAAGATTTCCTCCAAGTTTATAATGGAAAACCAACATTTAATTGAACTGCAGCGTTAAAACCACCAGCTTTTATAAACTGTTTATTCTCTTCTGAATTAGAGAGTAAATCTTCAAATTTTGTTTTATTCTCCGAAATCATTCCTCCAATCTGAAAGAAACTATAACCAACAATTCCTTCAATACTTATGTAATTTTTGATGATATCCAACACAAAACCGGAACCTACAGAATATCCTACTTCAGTTTTTTCATTATCAAATTTTCTGACATTCGTCCCCATATAACTATTAACAGTTTCAGTCATTCTTGCTGTACTAACAAGTACTGCTCCGTCAACAATTTTCCATAACAAGCGGCTGTAGATTGGTATCCCGATATCCAGTCCAACACCAAAACTTTTTAACTTCAATTCATAGTTAAAATCTTCAAATCCACCCCGATTAAATTTTTGTGCATCGTGAGATTCTTCCAATTGCTGATAAAATCCCTTGGCAGTAACAAAAAATCCACTAAATCTTGCTCTGAAAAAATTAATCCCGAACCTATAACCATCGGCTTTACCGAAATCATTTAATTGTTTAGTTTTTAATAAATTAAACTCATTGACGTAATCTTTTAATAAGCCAGGTTGATATTGTTGATATGTAAATCCACCGTAACCTCCAACTAAACCCAGACAACCAAAACCAAAGGATTGTGGTTGAATAATTGATATAGGGAAAATAATAATCAATAATATCAATAGTAATTTCATTTTTTTATTCCATCTTCTAAACCGTGACCACCTTTACCTGATTCACTGCGTCTTAAAAGAAAAGCGAACAATAATCCCAGAAATCCAAGAATAGAGAAAATCCACATACCCAAATTATATCCATCAGGATTATCAACACTAGCTCCTGCAAAATCGTTAGCAAATCCAATTAAAAGATTGAAACCAAAAAGTCCGATGTTTTGAATCATTGTCATCAAACCATAAGCTGTTCCAAGTTTTGCATTTGGAACAATCAAAGCTACTGAGGGCCACATAACTGCGGGCACAAGTGAGAATGCAATTCCCATCATAGCCATCGGATAAATCAGATATATCGGTATCATTGCGTCTATATCAAAAAAAGAAAAACTGATTTTTATGAAATCACTGTCGGTCATTATATCCGGTCTTCCAACTTTATAAGCCATCATTAAATAAACAGGAATTATTAGTAACGAGCCAAACATCATAAGTAAAGACCTTTTTCCGATTTTATCTGCAAGAAGTCCAAATAATGGAGTAAAAATCATTGCAGCAAGAGTTAAAATACTTGAAAGATTACCACCGACCTCTCTGGTTGTTCTGTGTGCTTCCTGAAAAAATTTAATAGCAAAAGTCTGAAAAGGAAACATTGCAGAATAAAAGGTAACACAGAGTGCGGTAATGAACCAGAATGATTTGGGAAATTGAAAAACTTCTTTAAGAATAATTTTATCCTGATTGCCTTCAGAAGGCATCTCATAATTCTTTGATGCATATAAATCCAAAAAGAAATAGATGACAATCATTATAAATGCAAAAACTCCTGCATAGACAGTAATCAGTAACGGTGATTGCCAATACTGATACAGTCCTTTACCCCAAGTAGGAGAATTAAGTGCTAAAAAAGATCCGAGTCGGGCAACAGTCAAATTCAGACCAAAAGCAAATGAAAGTTCTTTTCCTTTAAACCATCTGGCGATAATCGTAGTTATTGCAACAATCATTGATTCTGCACCTAAACCAAAAACTAATCTACCAGTTGCCATAACATATAAATTACCAGTAACAGCAGTAATAGTAGCACCTAACATTATCAAGCCGGTAAAAATCAAAACAGAAGTTCGAGTACCAATTCTGTCAATAATCAATCCTCCAATCAAAACCATCAAAATGTTAGGAAAACTGTAAATAGCATTTAACAATCCAATATTTGAATCCGAAAAACCTAACTGATTTTTTAATAGGTCTGCTAAAGGGCTTATACTATCATAAATATAGTAATTTCCGAACATTCCAAGACTTACTAAAAGTAAAGCAAGCCATCTTAAGAACGGAGTAACCTGTGGTTTTAGAAATGTTTGACTCATAATCCTCATAAATGAAAAGCAGATACCTTAAATAAAGTATCTGCCTTGTTGATTAAATATTAAATATTATTTAGCAGGAATATTTTTAAGAACTGTGGTTAATTGATTCCAAAATTCAGGAACTGTATCAATTTTTAATCTCTCATCTGGTGAATGAACACCAAACATTGTCGGACCAAATGAAATCATATCCATATTTGGATATTTTTCTTTGATAATTCCACATTCTAATCCTGCGTGAATTGCTTTTATTTCCGGATCGTGTCCATACATTCTCTTAAAAGTAGATTTGAATACTCCAAGAATTTCTGAATTGACATCGGGCTTCCATCCGGGATATCCATCACCATAACTGATTTCTGCACCAGCCAATTCAAATACAGCTGATACGACACCTGTTATGTCTTTTAATTCAGAAGCAACTGAACTTCTCTGACTTGTAACCACTTTGAATGTTTTTCCTTCTGTAGTTAAAACCGCAAGATTATTAGAAGTTTCCACTAAATCAGGAATATCCGAAGACATTTTCACAACGCCGTGAGGAACTACATAAAGAGCGTTTAGTAGTCTCTTTGTTATTTTCTCATCTACGACTTTTTCAGGAACTTGAATTTTAGAAACAGAGACTTTTAAATCTGGTTCTAAAGTAGCAAATTCTTCTTTAACGATTTTATTGAATTCTGAAACAAACTTTTTGAATTTCTTCTCATCATTTTTAGGGATCAAAATATCAGCAAAAGCTTCGCGGGGAATAGCATTGTGTTTGTTGCCACCTTCCATTTTTGCAATTAATAATTTACCTTCTTTAAGATAAGACCATAATAATCTTGTTAAAATTTTAAGAGCGTTTCCTCTGCCAACGTGAATTTCAAGTCCGGAATGTCCTCCTTTTAGTCCATCAACTTTTGCTTCGAAAGCAACATAGTTTTTCGGAGCTTTTTCTTGCTTGAACTTGAATGTAGCAAATGTATTTTTACCACCTGAACATCCAATATAAAGAGACATTAATTCTTCAGAATCCATATTGATTAGGATATCACCTTTTAACCAGTTCTTTTTAAGACTTGATGCACCGGTTAATCCTGTTTCTTCATCAAGAGTGAATAAGGCTTCAATCGGACCGTGCTGAATATCAGAAGATTCAAGCACTGCTAAAGCAGCTGCGGCACCAATGCCATTGTCAGCACCTAAAGTTGTTCCCTTTGCTTTAACCCAATCACCATCAATGTAAGGTTGAATTGGATCGTTATCAAAATCGTGAACAACATCTCTGTTTTTTTCACACACCATATCTATGTGAGATTGCAAAGTAACTACTTTTCTGTTTTCATATCCTGGTGTTGCTGGTTTACTGATCAAAATATTTCCGAACTTATCTTTCTCCCATTTCAAATTGAGTCTTTCAGCAACAGAAACCACGTAAGATGCAATCTTTTCTTCTTTTTTCGAAGGTCTTGGATACTTACAAATTTCTTCAAAATGATACCAAAGTAATTTTGGTTCTAAATGACCTAAGATGCTTCCCATATTATTTCCTTTCTTCTAATTCTTTAAAGCTTAAAGATTGATAATTATATAATTGTGTAAAAAATTTCGTAACTCTTTCTTCAACAGGGTTTATTTCATCACCAATATCCATTAAAAGTTCATCGCAGATTTGTCTGACATTTTTTTCTCCATCACACTTCAGCCAAGCAGCCGAACCAAGTTTATCTAACTTAATTTTTATATCCGGAAATTTCATTCTTGGTACGAGATATTTTACAAGAATTTTGTTTCTGAACTTAGGGACAAAAACCGATACTTTATTATCAACATCTACTTGATAATTTAACAATCTTACTGGCGTTAAATCCAGATAATTAATCTGCTTTTTATTTTTATTCTTTCTGAACATAAAACTAAGTTTAATTAGGAGACTCTCTCAAAAATAATTC
Organism: uncultured Ignavibacterium sp.; assembly: GCA_937942875.1. Taxonomy (GTDB): domain Bacteria; phylum Bacteroidota; class Ignavibacteria; order Ignavibacteriales; family Ignavibacteriaceae; genus Ignavibacterium. The sequence continues at coordinate 91,103 of CALEBT010000038.1, forward strand.
TTGTTTTCACACTTCAATTGATCGCCTTGTCTTCAACAAGTTTAACAAGTGTCTTGAAACTATTGGAAATTGTAAGTCTTCTACTGCAATGCTACTCAGACTGACAATTTTTATATTTTGAGACAGCATTTTCCAAATATTCAATTAAGCCATAGCACTCGGTGGTGCAGGTTCATCTGGTCTTCCTGCATTTTTCAACGGTGTTGAAATCAAAACATAAGCAACAACAACGAAAACTAATATGCTAACCAAAAATGATGGTGTTTCAAATATTTT
>CALEBT010000039.1 GCA_937942875.1 uncultured Ignavibacterium sp.
AGGTGCGAAAAAGACACAGATCAAAGATATCACCTTATTGGACTGGAGTGATATTCCGGAAATTTTAGGTAATTAGATTTAATTTATTCTTCAGATACTTTAAACTTTTCGCTGGGATTAAATACTCTGCACTCACACAGCCGCAGTAAAAAACTCTTCTCCGTTATCTTTGGTGTGGATCATTAACAGATTTGCACGAACCATTTTGACAAGTGTTCGTGAAGCTCTTCGTTCTGAAATGTTAACAAGCTTACTTAATTCTTTTACTGATATTCTCTCGTTATGTTTTAAATATTCAAAAACGAGTTTTTCGTTTTGTCCGATAGTGTATTTTATAAGTGCCTTGTTTGACCTTTGAGATCTTAAAATTCTTATCATCTCTTTACTTGCCTGAACACTTTTATCATTAACGCGTATTGTAACTACTGAACTATTTATATCCAATTCATCTTTATAGTCCTGTAAACGATGTGGTTTTTGTTCAGATTCCGGAATCGTAATAATTACAATTTCTTTACCTTTTACTTCGATAAAATCAATGTAAATCTCTAAAGGAGGGACACAATACTCTTTAGCGGTTTGCGTAACTAAATCAGCTACTTCCTTCTCACTTTCAACACCAACTATAGTTCGATCATCATCAACACCAAAAATTAAATATCCCCCTTTGGTATTGGCGAAAGCCATCATCTCTTTGGCAATTTTTTCTTCAGTAGAAAACTTCAGTTTGAATTCACATTGAAGATTCTCCCCTTCTTCAATTAACTCTTTTAATTCTCTGTAGTTCATAGAGCATTATATCAATATTGATAAAATTATCTTCTATGCTTTCTGGGATTCCAAAGTCTTTCTAATTTCTTTTTTGAAGTAATAGTTATTGTTTCTTTCTTCTCAATCTGAATTTCCTCTTCTGTAATTTGTTCTTCAACCTGAATTGGTGTAGTTTCTTCTTCTATTTGCCCTTGAAAAGCAGGATTTAGTTTTTCTTCTTCGACTAAAGCAACTTTATTCTGTGCTTCTTCCATTTCTTTCTTAATTCGGGCTTTTTCTTGCTTATAAACAGTAACTTTCATTGCCACTATTCGAACAAATTCAGAATTCGGATATTTGGAGATTAAAGTATCATAAACTGTTACAGCAGAATCTAATAATCTTAAATCATTCTCCAAAATAAATCCAGCCGCAAATAATCCTTTGTCTGCAAATTGTGATTGAGGAAATTTATGGTGGATACTAATAAAAGTTGGAATCGCTTTTTTATAATCTTCACTTTTAATATAATCTTCTGCCGTTAAATACATATCTTTTCCCGGATCAAAAGTAAAGTCAATAAGCGGAAGTCCTAATTTGTCTGCCGCACTATTAGCAATCGACTTATCCTTATATTCATCATAAATTTTCCAAAAAATACTATCAGCCTTATTTTTTTGATTTACCGTCAGATAATAAGAACCCAGCGCAAATAAAGCATCAGGATAATATTGGGTGCTGTCAAAGTTTTCAACTATTTCATTGTATAATTTATATGCTGAATCAGGAATTTCTATTTCTGTAAAAAACAGATTGCCTAGCTCAAGACGATTTTTAGCAATTAGATTACTTAGTTCGTTAATTGGTATTTGTGGTAAAATCGGTGGATTTTTCTTAAAATTGATTGAATCCATCGGAATGGATTTTGTTAAATCTGTTAAAACATTTTTATCATCTTTTGAAGGCAGAATTTTATTCTTTCTTTCTGTGAGTGCTGTCTTAAGTTCTTCTGATTGAAGAAAAATTCCTTCGGCTTTCAAACTGTCAACGAATTTAATACTGTCTCTGAAAATAGCTTTTACAATTAAGATATTTATTATAGAATCGGGTTCAAGCTTTATGAAAGCTTTATTAAGACTATCTGCTAATTTTATACTATCCTGTACAAATAATGAATCACGAAGATTAAAGTAATTGATTGTAATCTTTTTTTCGTTTCCTTCACTAATGCTGCTCCAAATATCAGATAATTCTTTTTGCTCTAAATATTTTTGCAGAATTTGAAGTGAATCCTGAACATAGTCTATTGAATCTTTTTTATAAATCTCAGGATTTAAGGCATAGAACAATTGTCTGTCGTAATTATCAATTGATTTTCTTAATCTTACATAAGAATTAAATAAAGAGTTTTTTTCAATAATTTCTGTCTGATATTCTTTTGGAGGGTTACTTAGTTGAGCACGATTATAATAAAAGGCAGCGCTGTCGAAATTCCCCAGATAAAATTCATATAATTTCCCAGTTTCATAAACAGCTAAAGCTGCAAAAGGAGAATTTTTGTAAGTAGTATCAACTTTAACAAAACTTTCCAATGCTTCATCATATTTGCCAAGTAAAACATTTGCCTTTCCAATTTCTAATTCAATCTGGGGAAGGGATTCAATAAACTTATCTTTTCTTTTAATGCTTTCAAGAAAATCCAAAGATTTTTCAGCTTCATTATTTAATCGAAGCGAGGAAGCATAATTCAAAGTAGCTTTGATTTCAGTATCAAAATCAGAAGTGTTTTCAATTGCTAAAAGATAACTTTCAACGGCTTTAGAATAATTTTCCTGAATAGTATAAAGATTTCCAAGTTCCATATAAACTAATGCAAGCAATTCATCATCAGAGACATATTTAATAAAACGATTAAGTAAATCAATAGATGCACTATAATCTTCTATGGATTTGAAATATTTAATTTCTTCAATAAAAGATTGCTCGATTATTTCATCATATTCTTTAACAATTGCGGTTGCTCCTGTAGCTCTAAGTAAATTGAGCCCTGTGGTAAAATTCCTCATTTGCATTTCACATTTTGCAATCCATAGTTCGGCTTCGAGTTTAATTTTTTCAGAGGGATCAGTGCTGATTAATTCTTCAAATTTTCTTTTAGACTTCTGATAATTTGCCTGATAGTAAAATGCTTTTCCTAAAATCAACAGAGCATCATCAACAAAAGAGGAATTTTTATTGAATTGAAGAAGGTCTGAACATTTATCAACAAGTTTTGTAAGATTTGTTCTCGAATTGGCAGATAAAACTAATGGTTCATTTGAGAATATATTTTTTCTTTGTGATGCTACATCGGTCTCGATTTCATTATATAGCTGCTTTATATTATACCATCTGTTGAAATAAGTCGTGAAATCTTCCCAAACGCCGCAACCATTGAGAAGAAAAAGAATAGAGCTAAAAATTAAATATTTAGTGAGACTGATTTGCATAATCAAAACTATCAAATGGCAGGAATGATAAAAAGGTATTTTTTTTACAACGCATCAGGACCTGATTCTTCAGTTCTGATTCGAATTACCTCCTGAACATCGTAAATAAAAATTTTGCCATCGCCAACCTGCCCTGTTTTAGCAGTTCTAATAATCGAATCTAAAACTTTTTCAACTTTATCATCTTCAATAACCACTTCAATTTTAATTTTGGGAATGAATTCAATATGATACTCGCTACCTCTGAAAGTTTCCGTATGACCTTTCTGCCTGCCATAACCTCTTACTTCAGAAATTGTCATTCCTTTAATTCCAAAGTCGAGTAATGCTTCTTTAACTTCATCCAATTTAAAAGGACGAATAATTGCTTCTATTTTTTTCATTTGAATAACTTATTATTTACCGTGGCAATGTTTGTACTTTTTCCCGCTTCCACAAGGACAAGGATCATTTCTTCCAACTCTCTCTTCAACTCTGACCGGTTGCAATTTTCCACCAGAAGCTTCCCTGCTTTGTTGTAAAGTCGGAATTGTTAAACCCAGATTGTCTGTGTCCTGTTTGATCTGAGATAAATTTCCGCTGCTTTTTCTTCTTCTTTGCTGGACTTCTTCTCTTGTATGAGGCCAAAATCTAAAAACAAAAGAAACTGTATCATTTCTAATCGACTCTAGCAAATTTAAGAATAATTTAAATGCTTCCGTTTTATATTCAACTAAAGGATCTTTCTGACCATAAGCTCTTAGATTTATACCTTCTTTTAAATCATCCATTTCTCTTAAATGTTCTTTCCATTTAGAATCAATTACACTCAGCATAGCAAATCTTTCCAACTGAGCCATCATCTCAGGACCAATCATTTCTTCTTTTCGGTTGTAAAAGATTTTTGCTTCATTAACAATTTTTTCTTTTAGACCATCTTTGCCCAATGTCTCAAATTCTTCCGGATAAATGGTTACATCTACTAAAAGATGCTGTAATAATTCATCCTTAATTGCCTGAACATTAACATCATCAAAATATTTTTGAACTAATTCATCTATCCATTCTTCTAACAAATCGAAAATTTCACTTTTTAATCTGTCTCCTTGTAATGCCTTTTGCCTTCTTGCGTAAATAACCTCTCTTTGCTGATTCATAGTATCATCATATTCAAGCAATCTTTTTCTGATAGCAAAATTATTTTCTTCAACTTTCTTTTGAGCTCTTTCAACTGATTTAGTAATCATTGGATGCTGAATAACTTCACCGTCCTGAATTCCGATTCTTGTCATTATGGAAGAAATTCTATCACTACCGAACAACCTCATTAAATCATCTTCAAGAGAAATAAAGAATTTTGAAGTACCCGGATCACCTTGTCTTCCAGATCTACCTCTTAACTGTCTGTCTATTCTTCTTGATTCGTGTCTTTCAGTTCCTAAAATGTATAAACCGCCTCTTTCTCTTACACCAGCTCCGAGTTTAATATCTGTACCTCTACCAGCCATATTTGTGGCAATTGTTACTGCACCCATTTCACCTGCGTGAGCAACAATTTCTGCTTCACGTTGATGTTGTTTAGCGTTTAGAACATTGTGTTGAACACCTTTTCTTTTTAACATTCTTGAAATGGTTTCAGAAACTTCAACAGAGGTAGTTCCGACCAGAACGGGTCTTCCCTGTTTTTTTAATTCTTCAATTTGCTGAATAACAGCGTTGTATTTTTCTCTTTTTGTTCTGTAGACTGCATCGTCTAAGTCTTCCCTTATTACAGGTTTATTAGTTGGAATTACTACCACTTCAAGCTTGTAAATCTGGAAAAATTCCGCTTCTTCTGTTTCGGCAGTTCCAGTCATACCAGCAAGTTTTTTATACATTCTGAAAAAATTCTGCAAAGTTATCGTAGCCAGTGTCTGAGAATCTCTTTCAACTTTTACATTTTCTTTAGCTTCAATAGCCTGATGCAATCCATCACTATAACGTCTGCCGGGTAGAATTCTGCCAGTAAATTCATCTACGATTGCAATTTTTCCATCTTCTGTAACTACATATTCATCATCTTTCTCAAATAAAGTATATGCTTTCAGCAATTGATGAATTGCGTGAATTCGTTCACTTGCTTCAGAGTATTTTTTATAAAGTTCTTCTTTAAGTTTTAATTTTTCTGTTTGGCTCAGATTGGGATCGTTTTCGAACTTGCTGATTTCAGTTCCCAAATCCGGTAAAACAAAATAGTCTTTTTCTCTTCCGGTACCTTTGGATAATTCTTCTCTTCCCTTTTCAGTGAGATCAATAGTATTATTTCTTTCATCAATGACGAAGAACAATTCGTCATCAATAATGTGCATATTTTTCCCTTTTTCTTTAAGGAACTCTAACTCTGTGGATTGCATTAATTTTTTATACTCTGGTTCTGACAAAACTTTTAACAATTTATTATTTTTGGGCAATCCTCTGAAAGCACGAAACAGTAAAATTCCAGCTTCTTGATTTTCACCTCTATTTAAGGCATCTTCAGCTTCCCCGACAATTTTACCAACTAAACTTTGCTGTAATCTGTAAAGTCTTTCAACTTTGGGTTTCATTTCTGCAAAAAGGTGGTCATCTCTATCGACAGGACCGGAGATAATCAATGGTGTTCTTGCTTCATCAATCAGAACAGAATCAACTTCATCAACAATTGCATAATTATGCCCTCTTTGAACCTGATATTCTTTGTCGATTGACATATTATCTCGCAAATAGTCAAAGCCGAACTCACTGTTTGTACCATAAGTTATATCACAATTATACTGAAGTTTTCTCTGATTATGATCCATAGTATTAGTTATGCAACCAACAGTCAACCCATGAAATTTAAATATCTCACCCATCCATTCACTATCACGTTTTGCAAGGTAATCATTCACAGTAACAAGATGAACGCCTCTTCCGGTAAGTGCATTAAGATATAAAGGTAAAGTTGCCACAAGTGTTTTACCCTCACCAGTAGCCATTTCAGCAATCTTACCTTGATGCAAAACTATTCCACCTAAAAGTTGAACATCGTAAGGAATCATTTCCCATACAATTTTATGTCCGGCAACAGTCCAGCTTTTTCCGACAAGTCTTTCACAAGTGGATTTTACGACTGCAAATGCCTGAGGTAATAATTCATTCAGAATTTCTTCATATTTTTCATCCAATGACTCGTTAAGTTCATCAAGTTCGTCATAAGCTGCCTTTCGGTCAAAATCTTCATTTGATTGAAGTTTTGTTTTAATTTCGTTTATTTTATTTCTTAGGTCAACGGTTCTTTCATTAATTATGTCCTTAAATTCAATTGTTTTTTGTTGAAGTTGAGAATCAGTTAAGTGTTTAAACTCATTATAAAAATTATTTATTTCATCAACAACAGGCCAGAGAAGTTTAATATCTCTTTCCTTTTTGTCTCCGAATATTTTTTTCAGGATATTTAACATTAAAAGCTATCTCCAAATTGGTTAAAACTTTTCGATTTCTGTCATAAATATAAAAATAATTGATTTATTTACTTGTGGAATGATTAGTATATAAAAAAAGACCTCTTAAAATTTTTTAAGAGGTCTTTAATCAAGAATATTTATAACTCACGCTTTAATAACTTTAGTATTAACAAGTCCATTTTTCTTAAATGCGTTTCTAGTATCAATAATCAAATTAGAGTTTTGATAAATAAAATCATAATCATAGATATCGTGATCAGTACTTACAACCAAAGCATCAAATTTTTTCAAATTTTCTTCTGTCAATTCTACTGATTCCATATCATATTTATAATGTCGAGTTGGAGGCAATTTTGGAACAAAAGGATCATTATAGCTAACAACCGCTCCTTTATTTAAAAATAATTCAATAAGTTTCAGAGAAGGTGATTCTCGCATATCATCAACATTTTTCTTATATGCTGCACCTAAAATTAAGATATTACTTTCTTTAATTGACTTATTTTGATTATTTAATGCCTCTATTGTTCTATTAACAACATAGTAAGGCTGTAAAGTATTAATTTCTCCAGCCAATTCGATAAACTTAGTATTAATATCAAATTCTCTTGCTTTCCAGGTTAAGTAGAAAGGATCGATTGGTATGCAGTGTCCTCCCAAACCAGGACCCGGATAAAATGCCTGGAACCCAAAGGGTTTCGTTTTTGCCGCTTCAATTACTTCCCATATATCTATATCCATTCTTTCAAAAACCATTTTCAGTTCATTAACTAAAGCTATATTAACTGACCTATAAATGTTCTCTAAAAGTTTAGTGGCTTCTGCAGCTCTGGGTGAACTAACGGGCACTGTTTTAACTATTACCTGATCATACAAAGTTTTTGCTATATTCAAACAAGATTTAGTTACTCCGCCAACTACCTTTGGAATTGTTTTAGTTGTGAAATCAGGATTGTTAGGGTCTTCTCTTTCCGGACTAAAAGCTAAAAAGAAATCTACTCCAACTTGAAGTTTTTGATTGCTTAGTTCAGGATTTAACGGATTTTCCAAATAAGGTTGAATTATTTCTTCCGTTGTACCTGGATAAGTAGAAGATTCAAGAACAACTAATTGCCCAGTCCTAAAATTTTGTGAAATTACTTTCGAACTTTCTTCAATAAAACTAATATCCGGCTCTCTGAACTTGTTGAGCGGTGTTGGCACACAGATAATAATTGCATCAACTTCTTTAAGTTTCGTGAAATCGGTAGTTGCTTTAAATCTATCGGATTTGATTGCTTTTGAAATTCTTTCACTGGGAATATGTTTAATGTAAGTATTTTCTGATTCTAAAATCAAAATTTTTTTTTCGTCAACATCAAATCCAATAATATAAAATCCTGATTCGGCAAACTCTAATGCCAACGGTAAGCCAACATAACCAAGACCAATTATTCCTACTTTTACTTTTCTAGTTTTTATTTTCTCAATAAATGATTCCTCATTAAGCATACTTTAACCTCTTTTTTTTAATGAATTGATTTTACTCATCAAATATATTAAAAAAAAATAATGATTTGTTATTATTGAGTGTCAGTATATAAATAAAATTTTATTAAATTTAAGTTATATTTATCAAACAATTATTAACCGTTAAAAAATGGAGTTCATATGAAAAAATCGAATAAATTGATTTATGGGTTTTTAACTTTAGCCATTCTTTTTATGGGTTTTCAATGTGCCTCTACTGAAATTACTAGTGCCAAATTATACATTCAACAAAAAAATTATGAAAAGGCCATTGAAGTTCTTCAAAAAGAAGTACAAAAAAATCCTAAAAGCGATCAGGGATACTATTTACTCGGGTATGTGTACTATGAAAAAGGTGAATTTGAGAATATGCTAAAAAGTTTTGATCAATCATTAGCTATATCTAAAGTTTATGAAAAAGAAATTAGAGATACAAAAAAATCTGCCTGGATTAACACATTCAACAGAGGTGTTGCCTTTTTCCAAAGAGCAATAAAAGCGGAAAATGCAGATAGTGCAAATGTACTTTTTGACAGATCTGTTTCAGATTTTAATGCTGCCACTATGATAGAACCCGATTCAGCTGATGCATATAAAAACCTAGCTTTTGTATTTATGAGTAAAGGAGATAATGAAGCAGCCATTAAACCACTTGAAAAATTAATTGCTCTTGAAAAATCAAAGGATGGCTTTAAATATTTAGGTGAAATTTATTTCGTGATGGGGACAAATGCAAAAAATGAAGGCAAAGAATCTGAATCCCAAGAATATTTTAACAAGGCTATTGAAGTCTTGTCTGAAGGGAGAAAATTCTTTCCAGAGGATCCTGAAATTTTATTGTATCTGTCCAATGCTTATATTGGCGCGAACAGAACAACCGAAGCAATGGAACAATTCAAGTCTGGAGTAGAATCTCAACCTAATAATAAATATTACAGATATAATTACGGTGTGCTTTTATTAGGGGCTGAAAAATTTGCCGAGGCTGAAGAGCAATTTAAAAAAGCATTAGAATTAGATTCTGAATATGCCAATGCTATATACAATTTGGGCGTTACTTACCTAAAATGGGGAGGATACCTAAATAAAAAAGCTGAAGAAGAAGGAAAATTCTCAGATGAATATAAAGAAAAATACAGAGCAGCTTTACCTTATCTTGAAAAAGCAGTTCAGTCTCAAGACGCAGATGCTAATACATGGGAATTACTTGGACGAGTATATTCAGTTTTAGGAATGACTGAAGACGCAAATAATGCATTTAATAAAGCAGATGAATTGAGAAAGTAATATGGATAATTCTAACATTCAACAACAAGGACAACAAATTAATATTGAGCTTGGAGAAAAGGAGGCTGAAGGGATCTATTCTAATCTTGCAATTATTTCGCATTCTCCAGCTGAATTCGTTATTGATTTTACCAGAATCGTTCCCGGAGTGCCTAAGGCTAAAGTTTTTTCGCGCATAATTACTACACCCCAACACGCTAAAATGCTTATGAAAGCCTTAGAGGATAATATCAAAAAATTTGAATCAAGATTTGGCGAGATAAGATTAGAACCTCCTCAGAATCAGCATTTTGGTTTTGTTCCAATCAACAATGAAAAAGTAAATTAAATTTATAACGCCTCAATAGAGGCGTTTTTTTTATTTTTAATCCCAGTATCCTTTTTAATATTTTTGACGAGGAAATTCAAAATTTGCAATATCACAATGAATAAATTACTAATCTCTTTTTTAATTATACTAATTTTGTCTTTTTTTATCAGCTGCGATGATACAATAACAAATCAGGACGTTGATAATATCGTTATACCTGAAAAAGATGTCAGTTTTTCAAAACATATTTATCCGTTATTTCAGGTAAAGTGTTTTTCGTGCCACGGAAATGGTAGATATGAAGCTGGTCTGGACTTAACTTTAAGAACTCGTTTTGTCGATGGAAGAATTGTTGTTCCAGGTGATACAATTACAAGTATATTAGTTTGGAGAATTAACAGACCTCCGAAATCAGGATTTGCACCAATGCCACCACTTTATATGCCTCAAATGAATAATAATCAAATTAAAGGTGTGAAAATCTGGATAGTTGAAGGTGCAAAGGAAAATTAAATCCAGCCTTGTTCTTTGTACCAATTTATTGTTCTGCTTATTCCCTCTTCAATACTGATTTCTTGTTTATAATCAAAATGATCTTTAGCTTTTTGCGTATTACAAATCCAATATTTCTGAGTCAAATCTTTAGCTTTTTCAATATTAAGTGTGGCTGCCTTTGAGCTGAAAAATGAAAAAAACTGTGCTAAAAAAGCTATTGTATAAACTATAAAATGTGGAATTCTGATAACAATTGGTTTCTTCTTTAAAATTGATGCAGTTATTTCATTGATTTGATCCCAGGTATAATAATCCTCTGAAGATATAAAATAAATTTCCCCAACTGATTTCTCTGATTTGGAGGCAAGGTAAATCCCATTAACTAAATCTTTAACGTGAATAAGACTAAGCTTCTTCTCATCAAAACCAATTAAAGTAGTTATTCCTTTAGAAAAAGTATTGAAGTAAATAAATATTTCAGTATCTCTTTCACCATAAACAGCAGGAGCTCTGCAAATTGTAATGGGAATTCTATCTTTATAACTTAAAGCTACTCTTTCCTCTTCAAGTTTGCTTTTACCATAAGTTGTAATTGGATTACAAGGAGTATTTTCATCAACGGGAATTCCATTTAACGAAGGTCCTGTTGCAGTAAGACTTCCGACAACTACAAATCTTTTTAGTTTAATTTGATTTTCAACAACTGTATCAAGTAAATTTCTGGTAGTTTCAACATTTCCAGCAAAATAACCTTCTTTTGTCTTGGATTTTACAACTCCGGCGACGTGATATATGTAATCAACATCTTTAATAAGTTCTTTTAATGAATTTTTATCATCCAACCCACAATCCAAGAGTTTAACATTTTTCCCTTTGAGCCATTTAAGACTGGAGGATTTTCTTATTATACACCATACTTCATAGTTCTTTGATAAAAGTAAATCTACCAGATGGCTTCCAACAAAGCCTGTCCCGCCGGTTACTACTGCTATTTCTCTTTTTTCCATTAACGTAAAAATTTGAATTCTAAAACTTTAACTTTAATTTCGAAAACAAATTTACGAAAAACAATACTGTTTTTGAATAAACCATTTATCGAAGGAGGAATTTTGGATCTATTCACAAAATGTTTTGAATTTACCCGTGCAGATGAAGTAAAAGCTCTTGGGGTTTATCCCTATTTTAGACCAATTGAAGAAAATGAAGGACCTGTTGTTCAAATAGAAGGCAGAAAAATTATAATGGCAGGCTCTAATAATTATTTAGGATTAACAGGTCATCCAAAAGTAAAAGAAGCGGCTCTCAATGCTGTTAAGAAATATGGAACTGGCTGTTCTGGCTCCAGATATTTAACCGGGACTCTGGATCTTCATATCGAACTCGAAACCAGACTAGCTAAATTTTTCAACGTTGAATCTGTTTTGCTTTATAGCACCGGATTTCAAACTGCTTTAGGTATTATTCCAACGTTAGTTCAAAGAAATGAGTATGTTATTTCAGATAAAGATAATCACGCTTGTATCGTTACCGGAACTATGATAACCAAAGGAACAATGGGTACACTTTTAAGATACAAACACAATGATATGGAAGATCTTGAAAGAGTAATTTCAAAAATTCCTTTGGATTCAGGGAAATTAATAGTAAGTGACGGAGTCTTTAGTACTGGAGGTGAAATTGTTGATTTACCCAGAATGAATCAAATTGCAAAAAAATATAATGCTAGAATATTAATTGACGATGCACATTCAGTTGGAGTAATTGGAAAAGGTGGAAGAGGCACTGCAAGTGAATTCAATCTTGAAAAAGAAATTGATTTAACAATGGGCACATTCAGTAAAACCTTTGCATCACTCGGTGGTTTTGTCGCTGGTGCAGAAAGAGTCATAAATTATTTAAAGCATTTTTCCCCTGCTTTAATATTCAGTGCATCACCAACTCCCGCCTCAGTTGCAGCAGCTCTTGCAGCATTGGATATTTTAGAGGCTCATCCTGAACTTGTTGATAAATTAATATCTAATGCTAACTATATGAGAACAAATTTAAAGGGAATGGGTTTCAATGTAATTGATGGTAGAACAGGTATTGTTCCAGTGATTGTTGGTAATGATGAATTAGCTTTTAAGATGTGGAGAATTTTATATGATAGTGGTGTATTTGTTAATGTATTTATTTCTCCAGGCGTACCTGAAGGAAGACAAATGATGAGAACAAGTTATATGGCTTCTCACGAAAAAGAACATCTAGATTTTATACTTAACGTTTTCAATGATGCTGGTAAACAGTTAGGTCTTATCTAATCTTCACGAGGATTTATGAGCAGTATTGAAGTTCTACCTGTTAAATCTAAATCGGATTTAATGAAATTTATTAAACTTCCCTGGAAAATTTATAAAGATAATCCTTACTGGGTCCCGCCTTTAATTATGGATAGGAAAAAACTACTGAATAAAAAGTCAAATCCATTTTTTCAGCACGGCGATGCAGAATTTTTCCTTTCTTATAAAAATGGTGAACTCGTAGGTAGAATTGCTGCTATTAGAAATGACTTGCATAATAAGTACCATAAAGACAAAGTTGGTTTCTTTGGTTTTTTTGAATCTATCAATGACCAATCCGTAGCTGATGCTCTTTTTGATAAAGCTAAATTATGGCTGAAAGAAAGAGGCTTTAACACAATGCGTGGGCCTGCAAATCCATCAAGTAATGACGAATATGGAATGCTAATAGAGGGATTTGATGACCCACCTCGTTTACTAATGAATTACAATCCTGAATATTATATTAGTTTATGCGAAAATTACGGACTTAAAAAAGCGAAAGACTTGTATGCTTATAAACTCACTTCAGAAAATGTTTTCAAGTCTGATAAAGTTCGCCGTGTTGCAGAATTAGCTGCTAAAAGATCCGGTATAAAAATTTCTTCATTAAATCTTAAAGATTTCAAAAACGAATTAAATAAAGTAAAATATATTTATAATAAAGCCTGGGCTCCAAACTGGGGATTTGTTCCAATGACTGACCAAGAAATAGACCATATGGCTAAAGATTTAAAACCTCTAGTTGAACCATCTTTAGTTTTATTTGGTGAAATAAAAAATCAACTTGTTGGCTTTGCATTAACCTTGCCCGACTATAATCAAATATTTAAGGAAATGAATGGAAGATTATTTCCATTCAATTTTTTGAAATTATGGACTAAAAGAAAGAATATTACGTGGTCTCGAATTATTACTTTAGGAATTATTCCGGAATTTCAGAAAAAAGGATTGGATGCAGTTTTCTATTGGGAGATAGTTAACAGAGCCAATAAGATTGGAATAAATCTGGGCGAGGCAAGTTGGATTCTTGAAGACAATGAAATGATGAATCGTGGTGCAGAAGCTCTCAATGCAGAGATTTATAAAAAATATAGAATCTGGGAATTAAAATTTTAATCTACTTTATCTAAGTAGTTCATTGTATTTTGAAATATGAGAAGGGTCAATTCTCTTCAATTTATCAACTATACTTTTATCAGGATAATCTCTTAACAAATCTGCAATCTCTCCGTATTTAGCATCAAAAAAGGTTCTTATTAAGACGCTGTTTATATCCATTTTAGTACGCATTTCTGATAATACTTGAATAAGATTTACAATATGTTTTTGTGCCTGAGTTTTATCTACCTGATAGTAATCAATTCCATAATGATATTCGTAAAATGCTTCTCTGAATGGTCTAAACTTTTCATTTAATAAATCTTCACAGAATCTGGTTCGATTATAGGCATCGCTTGTTCTTTCCCATCCTTTTCTGAAATTACTATTAATACCTAAATTGGCAATATTAAAGGCTTTTTGATAATTAGTATTACCTCCAAACTCGCTCCAAGTATCCCAATCCCAACCTATTATGATGTTTGCATAAAAATCCAGAAAACTCGTGATAGGATCATAAACTGCCTGATTGGAATAGAGAGCTTGACCTCGTTCATACTTAAAATTCCAGTTTGCATCGTTAATAGTCAGCATCAGAGATTGCCTGTCGCTTTTATAAACAGGTCTGGTACTAACAATCACAACCTGAGCAGTATAATCAATATCACTTGATGCACCTGTAAAAAATATGCTTAAAGAGCAATTTATTTTTTCACCTTCCCAAGGTTCATTATTAAACTGAGTAGAATTCATATAATTTTCGATTATCAATGCGAAATCTGACAATAGTTCTCTGTTTCTGATTTGTAATCCCTCATAATTTACTGTTACCCGACAATTTAATTCTTGTGCGTAAGATTGGAGAATATAAGAAAAAAAAATTGCTATTAGTAGAATCTTATTCATATTTGAACCAAATTTTTATAGTTTAATATATAGATTTAGAATTTATTGAACAATTTAATAAATACTCAATGAAGAATTTAGTTATCACTTTCATTATTCTAAACTTTTCTGTTTTCGGACAATTTAATCCCGGAGCTAAACAAATATCACTAAGTAATTCTGATGTCGCATTAAGCAATGATGTATTTGCTGTTTTCAATAATATTTCAGGTTTAGCTCAACTGAATTGGAGAGAAGTAGGAATTTATTACTCCCCTGCCCCTTTTGGACTTTCCGAATTAGCTAATGGTTATTTGGCTTATTTAGAGCCTACATCATTGGGAGTACTTTCATTTGGTGCAATGACTTATGGATTTGAACTCTATAGAGAATCAGGATTTCTGATTGGTTATTCCAATAAAATTTTTAATAAGTTTTTTTATGGAATTTCTTTTAACCTGCATTCCGTAAATATTAAAAATTATGGTAATGATCTTGCTATTTATGTTAACATTGGCTCTTTGGTATATCTCACAAAAGATTTAAGGTTTGGTTTTTTCATTGAAAATCTAAACCGTGCTTCTTTTTCTGAAGAAAAGGAACAAATTCCAACTCTTATTCACTCCGGTTTAAGTTATGATATTTTGAAAGAACTTTCTATTAATATTTCTTTGGAAAAAGATATTAGATATAAGCCCTCCTTTCAATTTGGAGTTGATTACGACATAATTGATAATCTCTCTATCCGAACAGGATTCTCAAATAATCCATCAAATTATTCTGCAGGAATTGGTATAAATTATTCAATTTTCAATCTGGATTATGCTAGTTCTTTTCATAATGATTTGGGATTAACTCATCAATTTGGTCTCATAATTAATTTCGGTTCTATTTTATCAAGGAAAACAGCAATCAGAAATTATCTTGGAGAATATGATTGAGTAGATTTTATTCCATTCTGATTTTACTAATCCTTTTGGAATTAAATATTACAGCTCAGGTTCAGGATTCAACAATCACTGATTCCGAAGCAAATTTTGAAGAGTTTTTTGAAGACTCATTTACAGAAGAATCCGAGATTGATGCTTACGATATCTTTGAAGATTTATTATTAAACCCGATTGAATTAAATACCGCTGGAATAAATGAACTTTCCAAAATTCCATTTTTAGATTTTAATTCTGCTTCCATTATTACCGCTCATAGAAATAAGTACGGTCACTTCAATAGCGTTAATGAATTATTTTCCATTTCAAAACTTAATTCGGAACTCGTCAACAAAATTTTGCCCTTCGTTAAAGTTGATAAGAAAAGTATCAGTGACTCGACTTTTGAGTTTTCAATAGATGAGGAAAGCTGGTTTAAAGCTTATATAAATAGTTTTAATATTCAGATTAGAAGCCGAATTGGTTCAGATTTACAGCTAAGAGACGGATTTGCAAAAGGCAATTACACTGGATCAAAATTAAAATCTTACAACAGAATTCTGATAAAACAATCATCTGATTTTCAGGCTGGTGCAATTACAGAAAAAGATGCTGGTGAAAAAAGCTTTGTGGATTATTATTCTTATCACCTTTCATTAAGAAACTATGGTATTTTAAAACACTTGGTTATCGGTGATTACAACCTGGAATTTGGACAAGGGCTTTTATTATGGAGCAGCTATAGTTTATCAAAAGGGTCAGATGCAACTTTACCTGTAAAGAAAAATTCAAGGAACTTAAGACCGCATACGGGCGCATCTGAGTATGGTTTTTTCCGAGGTATAGGTTTCAATTTTAATAGCTCTGATTTCAATTTATTACTTTTCTATTCATCCAAAAAAATTGATGCAAATATTGATTCCACAACTCTTGAGATTAAATCATTACCTTTAACCGGAATTCACGCAACACAAAATGAAATTTCAAGAAAAAATGCAGCGTCTGAAATAGTGATGGGTTCAAGAATTGAATATTCCTTTAATTCATCAAATAAATTTGGTCTGACATATTATAAATCTGAATTTTCAAATCCATTTCAGAAAAATTCAGTTTTTGATTTATCAGGTAAAAATTTTTCATTTTATTCATTTGATTTCGATAATCGTTTCGGACCTGTGAACATATTTGGTGAAATAGCTAATGATAAGAATAATACTGCTTTCTATGGAGGAGTAATAGTATCACCGTTTTCTAAACTGCAGTTTGTAACAAGTATAAGATATTATCCAAAGAATTTCATTAATCTACACGCTTTTGGTTTTGGGGAACAATCTGGTAAAACACAGAATGAAAATGGAATTTATTCCGGAATAAAGTTCAATTCCGAATTCGGTTTGTTTAATATCTATTATGATAATTTCAAATTTCCATATTCTACTTATGAAAATCCTATCCCATCAACTGGAAATGAATTTTATCTGAGTTACGGAAAAAAGATTAACCGAGACCTTGAATTACATTTAAGATATAAAACTGAGAAAAAAGAAATCACCGAATCAATAGATAACTTAAAACATTTAACTGAAAGGATTAGAAATTCATATAGATTTGAATTTGATTATTTTATATCAAGACAATTTAAGTTCAGGACAAGATTGGAATATAATACCTATCAAATTGATAAAATCGATTTATTCGAAAAAGGCTTTCTGATTTATGAAGATGTTAAGATATCATCAATTAAAGACTTGACTATTTACGGAAGAATTATTCTTTTTAATACTGATTCTTTTAGTAGTGCTGTATATGAGTTTGAGAACGATTTAACAGGTTTGTTTTCCAATTTAGCAATTTATGGAGAAGGTTTGCGATATTACTTTCTGATTAAATATAAAGTTATTAAAAATATTTCTTTATCTTTTAAGTATGCCGAGACTTATAAGCCAAACGAAAAGTTTTTAAGCTCAGGAAATAATAGAATAAACGGAAACATCGATAACCGTTTTAATTTTCAAATTGATGTAAGTTTATAGTTTCTCTAATTTAAAGAAACAACTCAGTTAATACGAATTTCATTTTTTTTCAAGAAGAAATGAACATTCTCTGAATCAAAATAGAATTTTTCTGAATTTCTTTTTTTTACATTCACAAAACCATTTTGTTCAGATACTAAATTTTCTTTTTCAAATTTAAAGTAAATTAACGTTAGATTGCCCAAAGGTTCAACTAATTCAATTTCTGACTCGATTGAAACACTATTATTGATTAAATTTTCTTTGTTTGATATTTCTTCAGGTCTTATTCCAAGCCAAACTTCCTGATTTACATATTTTGATAATGAACTGATAAATTTTGTTGGAATTATAAACTCACATTTTTTCCCAGAACTTTGGAAAATAATTTTTTCATCAGATTTAATTATTTTTCCCTTAATAAAATTCATCGAAGGACTGCCAATAAATTCTGCAACAAATTTATTTACCGGTTTGTGATAAAGATTTAATGGAGTATCAACCTGTTGAACCCGGCCATCTTTCATAACAACTATTCTGTCTCCCATCGTCATA
>CALEBT010000040.1 GCA_937942875.1 uncultured Ignavibacterium sp.
AGGCATAGGAATGAAAGAAGATGAGAAGAAAAAACTCTTCTCAGAATTCTTCAGGGCAAAAAATGAATTCACAAAAAATATTAGCGGAACGGGATTAGGTTTATCAATTGTCAAACGCATTGTTGATTCTTATTCCGGTAAAATCGAAGTTGAGTCAGAATACGGAAACGGTACAACTTTCAGAATTTTATTTCCAGTCAAAAATTGTTAATAAAGCATTTGAATGATTTAATATAAATTATACATAATGCTTAATGAGTAAAAAAATAATATCTTTTCTGAGAAATATGGAACTTTTTAGATGATAATTTGTCTTAAGTACTGAACATAAAATTTTTCAGGGGAATAATAACCCATTCAAGTAATTAAAGCTAAATTTTTATTAGTTTTTACACTTTTTTTAGTTAATTTTAAACATATTAAATAACCAATTATCAGGAGGAAAAATGATCGCGAAAAAAATGAAAACGCTAGTAGTGGCAGTAGGTATTTTTTCATCATCTCTGATATTAAGTGCGTGCGGTGGGTTGAGTCAAGCACAAATAGCAGAGTTAAATTCTCTTAGAAATGAAGTAATGTCATTAGAAAGAGAAGCAAATTCACTTAAAGATGAAAGAGCTAAACTTGAGAAACAAATTGAAGAAACAAACAGAAAACTTGCTGAATGCCAGAAACAGAAAGATGAAACAAAAGCTAATTTAGAAAAGCTTCCTAAATAATTAAAAAGTTTATTAGACAATGGAGGAAAAATTATGAAAAATATAAAAATTTTAAGTGTTTTTGCTTTAATATCCTTATTCTCTGTTCTTAGTTTTGCCCAGGAAATGACAAAAGAGCAGTGGCAAAATGAAATGAATAATTTAAGTGCCAAGAAAACCGCTTTAACAAATGAAATTAATGCTCTGAGAACTGACATTGATAACTTAAAATCAATGAATCTTCAGGATCCTGAAGAGTGCATAGATGAACTTTATCAAATGGTCGGAGCGAATAGAAGTGATGTAGAAAATTTCAGAACAGCTGTTAACGATTTAAATGGAAAGATCAACAGAAAAGAAGGACCAAAAGCTGATAGACAAACTGATTTAAATGTTCTAAAAGTTAATAAAATCAGTGCATTACCTGAGTTTTTTAATAAAGTCCATATAGATATGCAAAAAGCTTTGGATAACTGGATTGAAGAATCTAAAGAGATTATGTACACAGTAGTAAGAGGTGACCATTTATGGGGAATAGCCCGTAAGAAAGAACATTATGGAAATCCATTCGCTTGGCAAGTAATTTACAGAGCTAACAGAGATCAGATTAAGAATCCGGATTTGATTTTCCCGAAACAAGTATTTAAAATTCCGAATCTGACTGAAGAAGAAAAATCAAAATATGAAAGATTAAGAAAGAATTTCAAACCGGCTCCAGTTCAATAAATTTGAATAATATTTTCTTAAATAATTCAAGCCCTTGTCTTTGTTGATAAGGGCTTTTTATGTTTAAACTAAACTGCCTATATGACATCAATCGAAAAAAAAATAACTCTTAATGGAGTTAATCTTAATGAATTGTTAGGTCCTAATGATGCTAACTTAAAATTAATTGAAAATCGTTTCAGCTCCATAGTTACAGTTCGAGGCGATATTTTTCACATTAAAGGTGTTCAGCAGGAAGTTGACCTGATTGAAAAAATTCTCAAGGAAATGGTTTATGTTTTAAATATGAGTAACAGATTAACTTCCAATGATGTTGAAACGATAATAAGTTTAACTTCGGATGGAAGTGAAGTTATTGCAGATGATGATTATGAAAATATCGTTCTTTATACTAAGAATGATGTCATAAAAGCAAAAACGCCAGGTCAAAAACTTTATCTTAAAGTTGCTACCCAGAATGATATTTGTTTTGCCATTGGACCTGCCGGAACAGGAAAAACCTATCTTGCTGTTGCAATTGCCGTGGCAGCTCTTAAAAAAGGATTAGTTAAAAAGATAATATTGGCTCGTCCTGCAGTTGAAGCTGGTGAAAGTCTTGGATTTTTACCGGGAGATTTTCAGGAAAAGATTGACCCTTATCTGCGTCCACTTTATGATTCATTGGATGAGATGCTTCCGACCGAAAAACTTCGCGGTTATATTGAAAAAGGAATAGTTGAAATAGTTCCTCTGGCTTATATGCGGGGCAGGACTTTGAATAATGCTTATGTGATTTTAGATGAGGCTCAAAATGCTACAGACCTACAAATGAAAATGTTTTTAACCCGGCTTGGTGCAAATTCAAAAGCTATTATTACCGGAGATATTACTCAGATTGATTTGCCTTACAAAACAAAATCAGGCTTAATTCAAGCAAAAGAAATATTGCAGGGAATAAGCGGGGTTGGTTTTGTCTATTTTGATAAGGAAGATGTTGTCAGACATAAACTTGTAAAAGATATCATTGACGCTTATGAGAAAAACAATCTATCTAAGATGAATGGGGATTGAAAATATTTTTAGATTTTTTACTCCAAATTTTTACTTTCATTCCAGAACTTATCCAATTCTTCAAGATTAGAATTTTCAAATGATTTTCCGGATTCTTTTAACCTATCTTCGATATAATTAAATCTTTTAACAAATTTCTCATTCGTTTTTCTTAAAGCATTTTCAGGATTAACATTTAAAAATCGAGTGTAATTAACTAAGGCAAAAAAGACATCTCCGATTTCATCTTCTAATTTTGTTTGTAATCTCTCATCATTTGAGTTTTCTATAAATGCTTCTATTTCGTGCATTTCGTTTATTTCTTCAATTACTTTCTTCCATACATCTTCTTTCTTTTCCCAATCGAAACCGACTTTAGCAGCTTTTTCCTGAATTCTGTATGCTTTCTGGAGAGAAGGTAATGAATTTGGAACTCCATCGAGAACAGATTTTCTTCCTTCGCTTAGTTTAATCTTCTCCCAATTTTTTTTCACTTCCTCTTTACCATTTATAACCGTCTCACCAAAAACGTGCGGGTGTCTGCGAATCAATTTTTCAGAAATAGATTCAATTACATTATCAATATTGAAGTGATTTTTTTCTTCAGCAATTACGGTGTGAAAAACTACGTGAAGTAGTAAATCTCCCAGTTCTTTTCTAAGCTCATCATAATTATTATGGTCAATTGCCTCAACTACTTCATAAGCTTCTTCAATAGTGGCAGCTTTAATTGAATCGTTGGTTTGCTCTTTATCCCAGGGACATTCCTTTCTTAATTTTTTCACCAGCTCAACAAAATCGCTAAATTTGTTATGCAACATTTAAACTCCTTGTAAATACTTGTTAAATACATTATAAAAATACGGAGAAATTTTATGATAGAAGAAAAAATCAAAGAACTTGGTTTTGAATTACCTGAAGTTGCTAAACCTCTTGCAGCGTATGTTCCAGCAAAATCTGCCGTAAATTTGGTAATGACCTCAGGACAGGTACCATTAGTTAAAGGTGAAATAATGTATAAAGGAAAAGTCGGAAAAGACATTTCCGAAGAGGACGCCGTTAAAGCTGCAGAGATATGTGCCTTAAACTGTTTAGCAGCTGTTAAAGGTGAAATCGGTTCATTAGATAAAATTGAAGAAATAATAAAACTCACGGTTTTTGTTAATAGTACAGATGATTATTCATCTCATCCCAAAATTGCTAATGGTGCCTCAGAGTTATTACTAAAAATTTTTGGAGAGAAAGGAAAACACGTTAGAAGTGCTGTTGGAGTTAGTGGCTTACCTCTTAACTCAGCAGTTGAAATTGAAATGATAGTAAAAGTTTCCTGAAAATATTGAAGCCAATTGGAATTGTCTGATTCTCCTTAATAGATTAAATTTCGAAAAAAGTATATTATGAAAAAAATTTTTCTATTTTATTTTTTAATTTTTACACAAATTCTTTTTGGGCAGGAAGAAACGAAAACTAATCCCAAAATCTATATCGCTTTTCTTTGGCATATGCATCAACCAATTTACTGGCCTTATGAAAATGTTGTTCAAACCCATTTCGCTAACAGATATCCTTTTTCGATATTTGATATTTTTAATCAAAGAGTAGGACCATATACGAGCTGGCCAAGAAACGCTGTTCAGCGAGGGATAAATGCGAACATGCCGCATTTTGGTTCACAGGTTTCACTTTCAGGAAGTTTAATTGAAAATCTTAATAATCTTGAAAATCAAGGTAATCAGAATTTTTCAAATTGGAAAAGCCATTGGGACTATATAAAAAATCAAACCACTGCATTGGGAAATCCCAGAATGGATTTAGTTGGTTTCGGCTATCATCATCCATTGATGGGTTTAATTGATAAAAAAGATATCAGAAAGCAGGTTCAGTATCATAAAGAAATTTTTAATAATAATTTCTCTGGTTCATATTCAAAAGGAATATTTCCACCTGAAAATGCTTTCTCGACAAGAATGATTCCAGCTTTAGTTGAAGAGGGTTTTGAATGGGTTTTGGTTGATAATATTCATTTTGAAAGAGCTTGCGAGAACTATCCTTTCAATACAGCAGGAAATATTTATGAACCGAATAAAGCTGATATCGTAAATCAAAATCCGGGAGATTGGATTCAACTTAATGGAGTATGGGCTCCTACAAAAGTTTCAGCCCGATGGAGCAGGCAACCACGGTATGTTTCTTATGTAGATCCGCAAACAGGACAAGAATATAGAATAATTGCTGTACCAGCTGATAGATATTTGGGAAATGAAGATGGAAGAGGTGGTTTTGGCGCATTAAATTATCAAGCAGTTTTAAGTCAGCTTGAACCTTATAACATTGACCCAAACCATCCAATTCTTGTTGTGTTGCATCACGACGGAGATAATTATGGTGGAGGTAGTGAATCTTATTACAATTCAAATTTTCAGGCTTTTGTTAATTGGCTTCAGGCAAATCCTAATAGATTTGAATGTACGACTATTCAAGATTACCTGCAGAGATTTCCACCAAGTTTAGATGAAGTAATTCACGTTGAAGATGGAAGCTGGAGCGGAGCAGATAATGGTGATCCTGAATTTAAAAAATGGAATGGTGACCCTGATGCAACAGGTTATTCACCGGATAGAAATAGTTGGGGAATAATCATTGCTGCGAAGAATTTTATTGAAACTGCTGAACAGATTAATTCAAACTCTATCAATACTAAGAATGCCTGGAAATATTATTTGAATGCATTGTCCAGTGATTATTGGTATTGGGATGGTTCTTTGAATGGAATTTGGGATTCTCATCCTGCTCGTGCTTGCAATCTTGCAATTCCTTTTGCACAACAAGCAATATTAGGGGGACAGGATCTGACAGGTCCTTCAATTTATTTACCTCAGCGAGAGCCTTACAATCCCGGTGGTATGGAGTGGGGAATTCCAATGACAAATAATCTTAATTTTTGGACTTATGTTTTTGATATAAACGGATTAGCATCAGTAAAATTAAAATATAGATTAGATTTAGATGGAGTCAATAGTCCTCATAATTTACATAATGAAACATACGCCGGAGGCAGTGATGTAACAGATTGGAACTCTATTGATATGGATGGAGTTTATATTCAATCAAGAACAAATCCTCTCCCACTTTACAAAGCAAAAGAATTTTCTGCAACAATCACAGGTCTGACCGATAAACTAATAGATTATTATGTTGAAGCTGTAGATTCAATCGGGAATATCTCAAAATCTCCCATCAGACATGTTTGGGTTGGTAATAATTCTGGCGGTGGAGGAAGCAGTACAGTTACTTGGTTACCAAACAATCCGACAAGAGATGATACTATAACAATAATTGTAAGTGGTGTTAATCAAGGGGGAAAACTTCATTGGGGAGTAAATAATCAAGGTAATCAGTGGAACACTCCAAATCAGGTTTATTGGCCAGCAGGCAGTTATCTCTTCAATCAAACTGGACCAGCTGTTCAATCTCCAATGCAAGGACCTATAAATGATACATTAAATATAAAAATCGGACCTTTTAACAATTCTAGTCAAATTGTAAACAGAGTTGCCTTTGTAATTCATTTTGATGATAATACCTGGAATAATAATAACGGAAATGACTTTCATATCAATATTGGAGGTTCAGGAGGTGGAGGTCAGTCTTTTGTTATGGATGGTCAATTAGATGCAGGAGTTCCACTTGTTGCGAGTAATCAAGGATTAAATCTCTATTCTGGATGGAATGGTTCTCAACTTTATATTGCTACAAATTCTGCTCAATCAACAGGAAAAGATCATTTTATTTTTATAACTGATTCATTAAATAATATGATTCAAGCACCTTGGGCTAAAAATGGATTAGTTGTAAAGTGGAGTGCATTCCTTGGTAATGAAAGCACAAATAACTGGTCTGGTTGGTTTGATCACAATGGAGATGTTCAAAGTTTTGCCGGAAGTTTTCTTGAAGGTACAATCGGACTTCAAAGTGAATTGGGTTACATACCACAAAAAATTTATGTTAGTGTTGGTAGTTATGAAACTCCCGACGGTGGTATTCTTTTCAGCCAAGTCCCAGCTGGCGATGGGAACGGAAATATTGAACCATCTGAATTTCTTGAGATTAATTTATCAGCATTGAATTTGAAAGACGATTTTAAGAATTATAACTTTGTTTTATATCAAAATTATCCTAATCCTTTTAATCCTTCAACATTTATTAGTTATAAGCTATCAACCGATACAAAGGTTACAATTAAAGTGTTTGATATTTTAGGAAATGAAATTACAACTTTAGTAGATGAATATAAGAATGCTGGTTTATATTTTGTTGAGTTTACTTCAAATGTTTTATCAAGCGGAATTTATTTCTACTATATGAAAGCTGATGAATTTGTAGATATTAAGAAAATGATTCTTTTAAAGTAATTACCTGATTTGAACCACTTAGGATACCTTGTTAATTATTATTGAGTTTTAGTATCCTAAGAATTTTAATAATCAACAAATCCCACCGGATAGATTTTGTTTTAATTATTTATCTTAATCATTAAAGTATTTAATAAATTATGAAACTTATACTCACTTTTTTCTGCTGCTTCAAAAAGATTTGTAATCAAAAATTGAGAAAATTTACTTCTTTCCTTAAACTCTTTTTCATTTAATTTATTGTTTTCAGTTTTGAACCTTTCATAATTCCAAATAAACAAAATATTATTAATCAGGAACTGAAATCTTTCTTTGTTGAAATATTCTGTATTCTCAAAAAAATGGTAATGTATAAAGTTTTTGACTGATTCTTGTTCTAAAATCACTGTAATTTCATCTTTGATATCATCGAAAGAAACTTTTTTCTTCTTGGAGCCCGTTTTTAACTCATAATAATT
Source organism: uncultured Ignavibacterium sp. (assembly GCA_937942875.1). Taxonomy (GTDB): domain Bacteria; phylum Bacteroidota; class Ignavibacteria; order Ignavibacteriales; family Ignavibacteriaceae; genus Ignavibacterium. The sequence goes on from CALEBT010000040.1 coordinate 7,324, forward strand.
ATTATAAATATTATCAATGTTTTCAATGAGATTAGTCAAGGAAAGAATATCATATCTTAAGGAAGTTTCATTACCATAGTTTAGATAACCAAATACTTCATAAAGCGGTTTCCATAATAAATAATTATCAAAAATGTTTAAATCAGTATCATCATTTAAATTGAATAATTTCAATATTTCATAAATAAATAAATGACTCTTTACGATTTTATTTGTTTTTGTTTCTGTTAATTCTAAAACGAAATTATTTTTATTCTCAACTTTAATATTATCATCTGCAGTTGAAGATATTTTAGAAAAGAATGTTTCTAACTTCTCAATTGATTTGGATAGTTTTTCTTTTAAGGTATCAATTTCAATTTGTGTGTCAAACTTATTCAATTCAGAGATAAACTTCGAGGAATAGTAATCATCCTTGAGAATTATTTCTCCGTCAAAGAATTTAACAACGTTATCAGAGGTTAACCAATTTACCATTGCAAAATGAAGTGGTTCAAGCTCGATTTCCTTTAATACGGCTTCAATTGATTTTACCCCTTTACCTTGAAGATGATTATAAACTTTATTGTATCTTCCCTCATAGTCAACAATTTCTTTGAAGTTCAAAAAAACTTTTCTTTCATAACCGGATAATTGAAAATGAATACCGAAAGTCCAGACATCATTTCCTTTGAAAATAAATTCATCATTTTTAACAAAATCTTTACAGATATAAAAATGATTGGTCGAATTTGTAAAACCTAATGCATCAGCAATTCTGATATTCATTGTTGCACTACTATTTGAAATAATTTTGTTGCAGGAAAAATCTATTCTTCCGAAGGTTTGATAATAGGAATTATTATAAATAACTAATGCTTTTTCCTCACCAAAACTATTTGAATATGCAAATACATTGTCGTTCACTTCATTTTCAGTATCTATAAAATCATAAAGATTAAAATTGTTAACCTGACTGAATAAATATCTTTTTTTCATCAAAGGAAAGATTTCTTTGACGTGCTTCCAGATTAAATGTTCATCAGGAGTTTCATTATAATATGCTCGTTTATATTCCATCCCATACTTCTCAGAAAAACCTTCAACTTGTCCGTGAGCAAACATCGGTAATCCAGGCATAGTAACCATAATTGTTGCAACACCAAAATATTTATCTCCTTTTCCAAACTGATTTACCGCAGTTTCTTCATCAGGATTACTCATAAAGTTCACGTACCTCTTAAGAATTTCCGGATCATAAAGCAAAGTGTTTTTTATTAACTCTTTGTATTTAAGATTCTCTTCTTTCATAAACATATGCATAAATGCAGAATTATAAACTCTGTGCATACCAAGACTTCTTACAAAATAACCTTCCATTAACCAGAAAGCTTCAGCAAGAAGTAATGTGTCTGGCATTTCGGAATTAATTCTATCAACAACTTCCCGCCAGAATTCATTAGGCATTTTCTCATCGAACTGAGAACGAGTTAACCCATGTTCTGCTCTTGAGGGTATTGCTCCACCAGTGCCAGGAATAGGAAACCATAATCGCTGATAATGTTTTTTTGTTAATGTCATAGCAGCATCAAAACGAATTATGGGAGTTTTTTTTGCAACCTGTATTATGGTTTGAATTAAAGACTCTCGTACTTCTGGTAAAAGTAAATTCAATTGAGCAGTGTCATTCCATGGCATATTAGTTCCATCGTTTCCGTGATAAATGTATCGTCGTTCGCCAGTTAATCTGTCGATTCTTTCAAAAACAACAGCAGCATCTGTTCTATTAAAATATTGGTCTTCAATTCTTATTTCAAATCGCGGGTCGTCTGATAAATTAGGTCCCGTAAATTTGTAAACAGGGAATGGTGGGAAATGATTTTGTATAAAATAACCGGGCTTTTCAATTACCCATTTGGAAAAAATTCCTGTATGATTCGGAACCATATCAGAAGATAATCTGATTCCTCTTTGCCAACATTTATGTTTCAGATTTTGAAAAGATTCCTCACCACCTAATTCTTTTGCAATAACGTAATCATACAATGAATATGCAGATGGCGCAGCATCAGGATTTCCAGTCATCTGTTTTATTTTCTGAGAAGCAGAGCTTCTTTCCCAGATTCCAATTAACCAAAGAGCATTGAAATTCCATCTGGCTAATTGGTCTAATTCTTCATCAGGAATTTGATCTAATCTTTTAATCTCTCTTTTATATTTTTTTGATAATTGGTCTAACCAAACAAAAGTGTTTTTTGCAATCATCACGACGTTTGGCATCCATTCAATATCAGGTGTAAACTTCTTTATCTCTAATTGATAATATTCATATTCTTCCGGAGATAGCTTTTTGCCTTCTTCGACTTTTTGTTTTAATGATTGATAGTATTCAAAATCGAATTCATATTTTGGCACAGGAGGAGTTCCTTTTTCACCGCCGCCATGCTTAACAAATATTTTGGAATCTTCGTAAATAAGATCTTTACCACTTAAAATTTTAATGAAGTAATCTTCACCAATAAAATCTTTCCAGTTTTCTTTAATAAAATCAAGTTGTAAATCAATGTTATACGGATTGGCAATAACAGGCTTTCTCAAAAATGATATTAAATTTAATCCACCATATCCGACAGGTTTTTCAGCTTCAAAAAATTTTTCTGTGTTTTCGATTAAGTTTTTATAGGAAGTTTCTTTTGCTAGTTTTTCATCAGAGTACAATTCTTTCAATTGATAAGTTGCCGGATTTATATTTTCAATATTCAGGAGAATAATTTCTTCTAAGATTATTTCTTTGTTGGATTTAGTTTCGGTTTTAGAATTAAGATATTCTTTTGCTGTTAATTTATTCTGATAAACCTGCAACGGTGGAAATTCTTCTACGAATTTCAGCATAGTGTTTTCTAGTTGATCCTCTGAAATACTGCTCTTTAAAAACTCAATTGTTCTTTGAAATACGCCTGGATTTTCATTTTCTTCATATTTTCTCACCATCAGATGGAAAATTTCGTGCAATAAACCGAGTGCATTTAGTTGGCCTGCAGTTATCAGTTCATTTGATTTACCTTCATTTAAGCGAACTTTGTTTATTTTATCACTAAGAATTCGGGCAGTATTAAAATTATTTATTATTAAATCACCTTGAAGTGAAAAAAGATTTTCTTCGAATTGATATTTTATTCTTGATTGTTTTGAAACGTGAAAATAGTAAGTAATCATATTTTATTGATAAGAATTTTATTTTATTGGCTAATATAATAAATAGACTTTGATATGTTATTTATACTAATTTTTTGCTTAATAGCGACAGATACTGGGTAGTATAAACCTTCAATTTCAAATCAACACAAGTGTTTGGTATTTAATGGTGATTTTCTTAATACATCTGTTAAAAATTACTCTTTATGATAAGCTACACTTGAGCCAACCCAGGTTTTATTTTTATTGAAATCAACTCCCATCATTTTACCTTTGCTTGTTCGAATTAGGTTTAATACAAGTTCAGGTTTTGAAGAGTTTTCTTCCCATAAATACATCATTCTGATTTCGACTTTTGAATAATCATCGGGAGTTTTAATTACAGGAGCATATTCTACTTTCTTTTGAAGAATATAATTATCTCTATCAGAGATTGAATCTAATTTTTCTTTTGTTACATCGACATCAACGCCTAATCCGGCAAATGAGAAAAGTGGTTTTAGTACAAAATCAGACAGACTTTCAGGATATTTCTCAAGTTGATTTAAGAAATAGCATTCAGGAACGTATTTCCCACTAAGTTGTGGTAATGTAAACTTACTGATTCTGAAAAACCAATTCGGATGTCCAACCCAGTGAACATCAACTTCGTCAAGCAAACTAAATTCTGACTGAATATTTTTTCTGATCAGTTCATCGAAAATTACACGATTGTAAATTCTCCTAACTGGTATTTCAATTGAACCATCTTTATAAAATAAATTCTTTCCACGCCTGATTACATCAGTAATGCAAACAGATTTAATCCCACAAAGCTCTTCCATTGCAGCAAAATCAACTCTTGTTTTTTGATTTTGTGGTTCAATTTCAAGTAATATCACGTTTTCAGGATTTTCATTCCCCAAAATTATCTTTTTTAATTTCTCGATATAGGTTTGCTCATTATAATTATTGAAGAAAGCCGTAAAATTTTCAGGTATATGGAAATATTTTCTTATTGCTTTATCAAGATATAACTGATAACCGTAAAGAGTTGGAAAACCTTGCAACTCAATCAGTTTAGGAATATAATTATCTCCGTCTTTGGTTATTGCAAAATCTAGTGACAGAAAAATCGGATGTGAACTATCATTCGGAACAACCAAATCTTTAGGAATAGCATTAACGGAATTTTTTAGAAATTCCGGTTTACAAAGCTGATTGGTAATATCATCACAGGCTTTAAATAATTCACTTTTAAATTCATCTGACAGAAAAAGCGGGGTTTCACAAACCCTGAAGTCAGTTGGATACTTAAAAACAGAGTTTAGGTAATCAAGAAAATTTTTATAATTTATTTCATTGAACTCAGAATTAAACTTATTTCTTATCTCTTCAATCATAAATTTCCCTGAAATTGTTTAAGCTGTTACTGATATTAATTCATCAATAGCATTTTTGAGAAAACCAGGTAAAACTGTCTGTCTGGTTTTTATTATTTTTTGCGGGTCTTTTAGCCATTCAATCATTTCAAAATATTTATCTTCATTATATCTCTTGATTACATATTCTTTTCTCTCTGGCTGTCTGAAGTGATAAAGCATACTTGCAGGGTCTGCTTCAGGATGAAATTGCGTCCCGACTATCTCATCTGAAATTCTAACTGCAGTAATAGCCGGATTATCTTTGTTCTCTTCCTCAGGAATTTCCCAGGATAATATTGAGGCACCGAGTTCGTTAAGAATTTTATTATTTGCATCAACAACTTGCCAATGCCTAATATCAGCGGCATAGAAAGGATCAGGTAAATTTTTTAATATGAAATCAGAATTTCCATCTTCTGTTTTGGCAAATGGCATTACACCGAAAGAATTGATAAATCTTTTGTTAACTTCACCAAATTGGAAAAATCTTGCCATCATTTGAAAAGAATGGCAGATGAAAAACATATACTTTTTCTTCTCTGGATTAGTCTGATTATAATTCCAAATTCTATCTAAAAGATTAAAATATTTTTTCTCCCATTCTGTTCCTTCACCCTCGAAAGGGCTTCCGGGACCTCCGGAAGAAATAAAAATATCATAATCCAATGAAGGGATTATATTTTTGTATCGCGTTTCAAAAACGTCGTAGCTAATATCAAAATTATAGTTGTCTGAAACTTCCTTTACAATATCTCTTATACACCGCATTCCCTCATTTGGTTCATTATTATATAAGTCAATCGTCGTGATTTTGATTTCTTGTTTCTGCATTCTTAAAACTTTCAATTAAGACTTTAAATTCAGACCGTAGTGTGTTTCATCAATTATGTAATCAACAACGTTTTTGAGATCTCTGGATTGTTCATAAACATCAAGTTGTCTATCAGCACCAGTTCCCATTTCGAGAATCTTTTTAACATAATGAGCTTCTTCTCTGCAGTTAAGTTCATCTACAACATCATCAATAAAGTCAAGTAATTCGTCTGCTAATTTCTTGAATTCAACTTCTTCTTGTTTTCCGAAATCAATTAATTTGCCGTGTATTCCATATCTGGCGGCACGCCATTTATTCTCTGCAATTAACGCTCTTCTATAAAGTCTGAATCCAAGATTTTGTTTTATGAGTTTATATAATTTAGCAGTAATTCCTTGAATAAGAGCAGTAAGACAAATTGTTTCATCCACCCGCATCGGGACATCGCATACTCGGTATTCGAGTGTATGAAAATATGGATGAACTCTTATATCCCACCAAATTTTTTTTGCATCGTCAATGCAGTTAGTTTTTATGAGTAAGTTAACATAATTGTCATATTCAGACAGACTCATAAAGAAATCAGGAATTCCGGTTCGTGGAAATCTATCAAAGACTTTACTTCTGTAAGATTTGAAGCCAGTATTTCTTCCAAGCCAGAAAGGTGAATTTGTGGATATGGCAAATATATGTGGAAGAAAATATCTTGCAGCATTCATTATATGAATTGCAATTTCTCTGCTATCAACTCCAACGTGAACGTGAAGTCCAAAAATCAAATTGGCTCTCGCAACTTGTTGAAAATCATCAACTATGTTTTTGTATCTTGGATTAGAAGTAATTCGTTGATCTTTCCAGTGCGAAAAAGGATGTGTTCCGGCTGCAGCAATTCTTAGATTATTCTCGATTGCAAGTTTTGCCAAATCAGTTCTTAATTTGCTTACCTGCTCTCTGGCGTCTTTCACATTTTTACAAATATCTGTTCCCAATTCAACTACAGACTGATGCATTTCAGGCTTAACTCTTTCTTTAAGAATCAACTTACCGCTATCAAGAATCTGCTCAATATGAGATTTCAATTCTCTGCTGACAGGATCAACTATTTGAAATTCTTCTTCAACTCCTAATGTGAATATTTCGGGATTTAACATAAAATTATCCTTAATCAGATTTTTATTGGTTTATTGTTAACAAATGCATTTACAAATTCTCCCCAGGTTAAATTATTCTGACCTGGTTTATGTGCTTTGGCTCTTCTGATAGCCATATTGGCTGCGGCTTCAACAATCCATTCGAAATTATCGAGCCCGACAGAATTAACGTCGGCATCTGGTGCGGGATTACAAAAATCAATTGCATAAGGGACACCATCTCTGACTGCAAATTCAACTGTATTGAAATCATATCCCAAAGCAACATTAAGAGCTACAACGCCATCGTGAACTTTTTCTAATAATTTTTTCTCAATTGGTTTTGGATTTCTTACATATCGAAGATGATGTGGTTGTTTTGGATCATACTGCATTATATGAACATCTTTTCTATCGAGGCAATAGCATCTGAAATATTCTGTAAAAATAATTTCTTCTTGTAACATCATAACTAATTGACCTGTTTCATTATATGCCTGAAAGAATTCTTCAGGGGAATTAAGTTTATAAACATTTTTCCATCCACCGCCTGCAAAGGGTTTAAAGTATGCAGGAAATCCTACATAATTAAAAATACCTTCCCAATCCAAAGGATAAGCTAAGTTTCTGAAAGAACGCTCATTTGTATCAGGTGGATGCTGATTTGATGGAAGGATAACTGTTTTAGGAACTGCAACTCCAATTTTAGTTGCTAGTGCATTATTAAAAAATTTATCATCTGCTGTCCACCAAAATGGATTATTAATAACTGCGGTTCCGGTTAAGGCTTCATTTTTTAACATAGCTCGATAGAAGGGAACATCCTGAGAGATTCTGTCAATAATAACATCATAACCCAAAGGCTCTCCCTGAACTACCTTTTCAACTTTCACAAACTCTGCTGAAATATCTTTTTCTCCTTTAGAGTTTACTCTTTCAACAAATGCCGGTGGAAAAGTGGTTTCCTGGCCGAACAATATTCCTATTTTTTTCATATATACTCCTTAAGTTTTTGTTATTTCTAAAATGTAATTACGGAACATATCTAACCACCAATGCCAATCGTGTCCTGTATCTTTTCTAATCTGCAATTCGTGTTCAACATTTTTTGACTTTAATATTTTCGATAGATTCGAATTCTCTGGTAAACAAAAATCGCTATCACCTGTTCTTAAAGAAATATTTATTTTTTTTATTCTGTTTAAATACCAATCATCCTCCAGATTTGGTAAATAGTCGGGAGGATTATTGAAATAACAATTATCATCATAGTAACCATAGATAAACTGTTTTATATCATAAGCACCGCCCATCGTTAATAAATGCGAAACTTTCTCCGGATGTCTGAAAGCCGTATTTGCGGCGTGATAAGCACCAAAACTACAACCTGTTAAACCAACTTTTTTATATCCGGTTTTGTGGATAGCAAATTCAATAACATCATTAAGAATACATTTTTCATAATCATTATGTCTTAAAACTCTATTCGCAGGTTCTGTTGAATAGTTATACCAACTTTCGTTGTTTATACTATCAGGACAGAATATCATAATTTTACCATCATCAATCAGGTCTGATATTGAATTTATAAGCCCTCTATCTTTAGCTTCGTAATATTTTCCACCTGAGGTTGGAAAAATAATAAATGGTAAACCTTTTTCACCAAAAGTCAACATATCAAAATCTCTGTTCAGATACAAAGAATTCCATTGATAATAATTTTCAATCATTTTTTATAAAAAATTGGGAGAATTTAAACAACGTTATTGCTCTTTCAGGGGCAAATATAGGAAAAACAAAGTGAACAATGCAATTTTTAATTTTATTTTAAAGAATTAACACAAAGTTTTTTCTAATTTGGATTAAATCTTTTCAAAAAAGCTATTTTTGCAACAATAAAATCAGGAATTTATGAGTAAAATAAAATTTCACAAACTAACCGGTGCAGGAAATGATTTTATTTTCATTGATTTAATTGAAAATCGGGATTTTTCAATCAGCTCCGATTTAATTAAAAAATTCTGCGACAGAAGGTTTGGAATTGGCGCAGATGGAGTAATAGTCATCTCAGATGTCCCTGATTATTCGTTTAATATGGAATATTATAATTCTGATGGTTCAAAAGGAAGTTTATGTGGTAATGGAGCAAGATGTTCAATCTGGTATTCGAATATCTCTGGAAGAAGTAAAGATAATTTTGTACGATTTCTTTGTGACCAGGTTGAATACTCCGGCGAAGTTATTAACAAGGAATTAACTAAATTTTACTTAAAAACCCCAACACAAGTTAAATTGAATTTCAGGGTTAAAGCGGCCGGACAATTGTTAAAAGCCTCGTTCATCAACACAGGTTCACCACATTTGGTTATAAATATAAATGATGTTCTTCAGAATATTTCTTTGCCAAATTCTTTTTTTAGTGAACTAAAGAATTTTCCTGTCATTGAATTAGGAAGAGAATTACGAAATCATCCTGATTTCCATCCACAGGGGACAAACGTTAATTTTTATCAGGAAACAGAAGAAGAAATTATTTTGCGAACTTATGAAAGAGGAGTTGAAAATGAGACATTAGCTTGCGGGACAGGTTCGGTTGCTGTTGCTATTTTAAGTTTTTTAAACCAAAAAAAATTTCCTCCAATAAAAATAAAAACTTGGGGAGGCGATTCTTTAATTGTAAATTTCGAAATAGAAAATAAAAGGATAAGAAATTTATCCTTAACCGGGCCGGCAAAACTTGTATTTTCCGGCGAAACAGAAATTTGAAAACTAATCTGGAGAAATAATGTCAAAAGTCATATTTACAGTACAATACGAAATTAAACCAGAAAAAAGAGAAGAATACCTTAGTTCAATCAAAGAACTTAAACTTCTCATTAAACCAGAAGGGATGGAATCTTATTCTGTTTATGAGCTGAGAGGTAGGTCAAATAATTTTCAGGAAATTTATGTCTTTTCATCCGAGGAAGCTTATGATTCTTATGAAGACAGTCTCGATGAAAGGACGAATTTGTTAATAAGTAAAATTACCGAGATGACTATAAAACAGTCTTCAAAATATTCAACTTTGGTTGAAGTTCAGTTATAAAGTTAAACATTTAGAAGGATTAAAATTGAAAATCAAAATACCTTATATCTATTTAGCAGCGATTATTCTTATGATTTTAGGAGTTGTAATCGTTTCACAGTTTACTGGCTCATCAATAAAAAACAAAGAAATTTCAGGACAGATGCCTGATGATGAAGTTCACAGAAATCTTAAAAATCAGCACGGTCAAATGGGATTGAACGAAGAAGCAAAAATGATGATGGAAGAATTTGAAAAATCTTTGAAAGAAAATCCAAAGGACACTGCAAAGATGAGAGAATATGCTGATTTTCTCGCAATGGCACATAAAATTGATGAAGCTCAAAGTTATTATGAAAAAATTCTGTTAGTTGATAAAAAAAGAAAAGATATAATGCTTAATTTATCCACTATATTTTATAATAAAGGTGAACTGGACAAAGCCGCCCAATTGACAAATGATATATTAAAACTTGACAAAAAAGATTTAAGTGCTATTTACAATCTTGGAGTTATTGAAGCAACTCGCGGAAATTATGATAATGCACGAAAGTATTGGAAAAAAATAGTAAATGAATACCCAAACTCAGACATTGCTCAAATAGCTGGTAAATCTTTAGGAAGATTGGAACAAATGAATCAAAAGTAATTTTACTTTTTATTCAATAAATCTTCTTTTAATACTATCCTGGATTTAATGTTCCTGATTGATCATTTAAATTAACATTTAATAGTTATAATTCATGTTCGAATACATTGGTTCAATTCATATTCATTCAAGATTTTCCGATGGAACCGGAGAAATTCCTGAAATTGCTAAGTTTGCTGATGAAATAGGTTTGGATTTTATAATTATTACTGATCATAATACTTTGCGCGGTCTGCACGAAGGATATGAAAAATGGTACGGAAACACATTATGTTTGGTTGGTTGTGAGATAAATGATAAGAACAACAAGAATCATTATCTTGCTTTTGGAATTAACGATGCATTTTCTACAAGGACGCCTGCAAAAAAGTATGTCCAAAAGGTAAAAGAACTTGGCGGAGTTGGAATAATTGCACACCCTCACGAAAAAAGAACTCATATGGCTGAACATCCGCCTTATCCCTGGACAGATTGGGAAATAGATGAATTTGATGGTTTGGAAATTTGGAATCATATGTCCGAGTGGATGGAAAATCTTACCGAAGAAAATAAATACCGCTCTTTTATTCATCCGCTAAAAACTATCACTGCGCCTGCTTCGGAGACTTTAAAATTATGGGATGAACTAAATATGAAAAGAAAAGTTATTGGTATTGGTGGAGTGGATGCACACGCACATAAATATAATCTTCTTGGATTTTTGGAAGTGGAAATTTTCCCTTACAAGGTTTTATTCAAATCGGTCAGGACGCATGTTCTTTTGGAAAAAAGCCTCAAAAAAAGTAAAAACTCAAGAGATATCGAAACATCTAAATGGCAGATTTATAATGCAATAAAATCAGGCAGTTGTTTTATTGCTAATGATTATAATGGTGATTCAAGAGGTTTTAGATTTTATGCAGAGCAAAATGGAAAAATTTTTAATATGGGTGATTATATTAAGTCGCCTGAAAAAGTATTCTTGAATGTACTTCTGCCCGGTATCTCCGCAACAATTAGGATTATTAAAAATGGCAAGCAAATAGCAGAGATCAATGCAATGAACAGTCGGCTGGAAATAAATGAAAGTGGAGCTTACAGAGTTGAAGTCCTTAGAGAAAACAAAGCCTGGATTTACTCAAACCATATACGAATAGGCATTTAGTTTAAGTAAATCCATATTAAAAGCTAAAAATTATGAATACTGTTTAATTAGTGTAACAACTTCATTAGCTACTTTGATATTGTATTCGAATGCTAAATTTTTATGATTAACTAAATCTACTATTGTTCCAATAAAGCAAAGACCGCCGGTTAATAAATACAGTATTCCCATTCCTATTTGACCTAGAACGAATCTGTGAACCCCGGCTATTCCGAGAAAACCAATAATAGCAAATATCAGAATATTAGTTGGATCTTTTCTCCTTGATAAATAAGCAACTGCAAATTGCTGTGCCTGTGATTCAGTGAGATTATTTATCATTTCCTGAATATGTCTCATTTCCTGACCTTCGAGATTCGGCATTAGTTGGAAAACGTTATTCATAATTTTCACCTTTCAGATTATTTTTTCTTAAGTTTGCCTTAAATGTTATTAAGGATTTTATTCTAAATAATATTATGATTAGTGCAGGTATTCCAAGATAATGGTAATGAAATGATTGTTGAATATTACCGTTTAATATTGCAGAAACTGATCTTCCCAGCCCACAACCGGGACAATATTTAACTCCCGAGAGGGACAAAGGACATATTGTAAAATGCTCTGAAGAGTTAGTATGGTAAGAAAAGAAGAGAAAAATTAATGATGTTAACCAGATCAATAATTCAAGGTTGAAATTCTCTTTAAGTATATTAAACAGTTTTTTCAAGGATTGTTTCATAAAATTATTATTACCTTGTTTGAAACATATTTAAAAAAACTTTTCGGCACAAAAATTTTTTGATTAAAAATCAAATTATTCTTTAAACGGTTATTTTCAATTATCAATGAAACATTCATAATTACAGTGATTTAACAGAATTGAAAATATTTTTTAAGAAATATTTTATCACATTTACCTTTTTATTTTTTCTAACTCATACTGAATTTTTCTTTCCACAGTCGAGATTAGACAGCCTGGACTTTGTTAAGTTAGCTCTCTCTCAAAACAGACTTTCTTCAGTTTTAGAAAAGCAACTGAATACCTATAATCTTTCTACCTTGCTAAGATATTCTGCTAAAATAGATGATTTTGTCTTCGGTTTATCAGAAAATTTCAGATCATCCTATATTAAAGGTATTGAAAATACAGCTCGTGATGAAAATCAGTTCCAGATGTTTCTAATCAATCAGTTTACCAAAAATCTTGATTTAGGAATAAAAGTAAATAATTCTATTTTATCTGACAGCAGGAAATTAGAGATAAATCAATCATCTATTTCTTCTTTATCGTTTTTCCCTAGAATTAAGCTTTTTGATGAAAGAATGATGGTGATACCTAATTTAGGATTTAATAGCAACAGTCAGATCGGTGAGAATGATAATGGCCCTGAGTATGGTTTAGAATTAGAAACAAAAAGATTGCATTTATCAGATTTTGATTTAGACTCAGAAATAAAGTTCAGAAATGAAGATATCTCTCCCAGGAAGAATTATGTCAGATTAGTAGGTTTTAAGATACAAACCAATTTTGATCGAACAATATTTAACAATTTTAATTTTAGATTTTCAAAGAACAGAAAAGACTTCTATTTTCCCACTGATTCTTTAGTCTCACAGAATTTTAACATTAAAAACAATATCCAAAGTAGGACCGAAACTCAATATTTTGCTTCAAATAAACTGATTTTTGTCGAATTGTTAAAAAATCTGAATTTGGAATCCGAAGGAAAATTGAGTTTTAGAAAAATAAACAGAGAAACTCGTTACAAATTCACTGATATTCAGTCATTACCAAGTTTTGACACTGAAGTTGATGAATTAAGGTTGGAAATTGATGCGGCATTGATTTATTACTCAGATAACTTCAAAAGCAATATCAGAATATTATTAAGTGAGAGGGATGAGAAAAATAAACTACTTCTATATGAAGGGATGAATCAGATTATTTATGAACAAAGGAAAGAGTCGGAAGAACAAAAAAATAATACAAGTTTTTATGGCACAATTGCGTTTGGAAGTGAATATTTAATTTCAAATAAGGATAGGTTAATCTTAAATATTTATCAAAGTAAACTAAAATATGATACACCAAGTAAATTAAATGATGATGACAGAGATGAAATCCTTACTCTTATTAAACTTGAGTATTACAAAATCATCAACCCGTTTTTTTCTTTATTTACAAATATTGAGGGAAGTCAGTCGCATTTGGTTTATTTATTTGCTTCTAAAAGTTCTAATAATAACGTAAACAGAATATTAAGGTTACGGACGGGCTCTGAGCTAAATTCATCACGAATTAATTCGGCAAATATTTTTGAGGTCTCGGCAAATTATACGAGTTATGATTTTGAAGATTTGAATTCAAATCTCAGAAGTTTTTCATACAGGCAATTTACAGCATTAGATTCAACTCAAATTATTTTAACAAAAAGAATAAACCTTAATTTTCTTGGATATATCAAAATATCTGAACAAGGTGATTTTAATTGGAAATCTTTTTCTGAAAAACCTAAAAGATATTTGAGGGAATTATTTCTTGAACCAAAATTAGTTTTAATTACTAATACCTTTTTATTCTCTTTAGGTGTTCGATATTTTGTTTTATCGACATATAATTACAATGAAAAAGATAGAATATTTGATAATAGCTATCTAAGTTACGGCCCTGTTTCAATTATTAGAGGGAGAATTTATAAGAGCCTTACTTTTAACTTTTGGGGATATTATGAAATCGTAAATTTATCAAATTCACAACCTCGCCAGCAAGGAAATATGAACTTCAACATTAATTGGAATTTCTAATCAATGAATTTAACTTACAAATAAAAAAAAATTAAATTTGGCAGAGAAAACTTATCATCTGGAAATAGAAAGTGACTCAAGAAATCTAATTACAGTAGAAGAGTTCATCAATTATTTTGCCGTAGAGCTGAATCTTAAAGAAGATAAAATAAATGGGCTTCTCCTTTCAATTACTGAAGCTACTACAAATGCTATTAAACACGGAAATAAATCAGATAAAAACAAATTAGTTTTTATTGATGTTAGTTGTGACAATGAATTCTTAACTATTAGAATCAAAGATCAGGGAGAAGGTTTCGACCCGGATAAAATACCTGATCCAACTCATCCGGAGAATCTACTGAAAGACTCAGGAAGAGGAGTTTATCTAATGAAGATTTATATGGATGAGATTAAGTTTAACAAGACAGATGAAGGAATGGAAACTATTCTTAAAATGAAACTTGACTAATTCTTTTATCCTATTAAAAAATAATAATTAGCAGGAGATATTATGGGACTTAAAAAAATTGCACTCATTGGCGGCGGCCAGATTGGTGGCGTTTTAGCTCAACTTATAGCTTCAAAACAACTCGGCGATGTTGTAATGTACGATATAGTTGAAGATTTACCACAAGGAAAGTGTCTTGATATTGCTGAAGCTTCCCGAATTGATGGTTTTGATGTTAGTGTAAAAGGTACAAATGATTATAAAGATATTGAGGGCTCAGATTTAGTGATAGTTACAGCAGGCTTACCCAGAAAACCTGGAATGAGCCGGGATGATTTGTTAGTAACAAATGCAAATATTATTAAAACGGTTGCAGAGAATGTCAAAAAATTTGCTCCCAATTCTATTGTAATTATTGTTTCAAATCCTTTGGATGCAATGGTAACACTTTTTCAAAAAGTTACAGGATTTGAACACAATCGTGTGATGGGACAAGCTGGTGTTCTTGATTCTTCCCGATTTGCTACATTTATTGCCTGGGAACTTGGTGTTTCAGTTAAAGATGTTAATGCGTTAGTGCTTGGTGGCCACGGAGATACAATGGTACCAATTGTAAGGTATGCTAATGTTAATGGCATTCCAGTAATGGAATTATTAGAGCAAAAATATTCAGATAGATCAAAAGCTGCAGAGGTAATGAAAGCAATGGTCGAAAGAACTAAACAGGCTGGTGGTGAAGTTGTAAAATTATTAAAGACCGGTTCTGCTTTTTACTCTCCAGCTTCTGCATCAATAGCTATGGCTGAGTCAATTATCTTCGATGAAAAAAGAGTTCTTCCAGTTTGTGCTTACTTAAATGGAGAGTATGGTGTTAATGGCTATTATGTTGGTGTCCCTGCAATACTTGGTAAAAATGGAATTCAAAAAATCGTCGAATTCTCTTTAGATCAAGAAGAAAAAGCCCTGCTCGATAATTCTGTTAATGCTGTTAAGTCTTTAGTGGCCGATATGGAAAGACTCGGATTTTAAGAGTTTATAATAAAAAAGCCCTCTGAAAAAGAGGGCTTTGATTTTTAAGCAAAAATTATTTTACTGAATGGGATAGACACTAACGTATTGCCTGTTACCTCTTTTAACCTCAAACTTTACCACACCGTCTATTAAAGCAAATAAAGTATCGTCTTTCCCCTTAGCTACATTTTCTCCGGGATGAAATTTTGTACCTCTTTGTCTGACTAAAATATTTCCGGCGAGAACATTCTGTCCTCCGAATCTTTTAACGCCCAGTCGTTGTGCATTACTATCACGACCGTTACGGGATGAACCTTGTCCTTTTTTATGTGCCATAAAATTTCCTTTAACTTATACTTGTCACTTCAATTCTTGTTAATTGTTGGCGATGCCCTCTGGTTTTCTTGTATGAAATTCTTCTCTTCTTTTTAAAGACAATAACTTTATCGTCTTTTACGTGAGCAAGAATTTTTGCTTTAACTTTAGCACCATCAACTAACGGATTACCTATTTTTGTGGTTTTACCGTCTGTAAGAAGCAAAACTTTATCGAAAACAATTTCTGTGTTCTCTTCCTCTTTTAATCGAGGTACATAATACTTTGTATTCTCAGTAACTTTAAATTGTTGACCAGCTATATCAACTACTGCGTACATTTGTTATCCTATTTTTCTTTTTTCGAGCTGTAAAAGTAATAAAAATGAGTTTTTCAGGCAAATTTTTCTATTGATTAGCAGCTACTTTATAGATTTTAATTGAGTCAATTTTTCCAATGAAATTAAGTCCTTCTTTATCATTGAGTAGCTCTGAATAGTCAAAAATGTAATTAATCCCACTTTTTTGAGCTTTTTCCAATAATTTATCGCTATTTATAGGCAATTTTTCAGTACCAAAGAACTTTGAATTAAGAAAATAAGTCAGTGCCAACCCGTGGTCCCAATAATTGGTAGAAGCGAAATTACCGCTGATCTTAAATTTATTTTTTATTGACTCGGCTTGATAATATGCAGATGTTGTAGGCAATTGTTGGTTTAAGCCATAAAAAAAGAAAGGCAAAAAAGAAGAAATAATTATTAAGTTTATTATTGACCGCGCTTTATCCTTGAGAAAATGAATATAATAATTGTTAAGAACTATTAACCCGATAAAAGAAAAAATTATCAAACTTGGCCAAATATATCGGTTCTCAACATAGATTGTTGTATAACCTAAGCCATAAATTAAACCCGCAGAAAGAAGTTTTAGTAAAACAGGATTTCGAAAATCTTTTTTCTTTAGAAGAAAGATTAAAGATGAAAGCAGGGGAGCAAAGGCTAAAATAAAGATAAAAAGCTTAAATATGTTTTTTACTGTATTTATCAAAAAATACCTTAAATTTTGAAAGGTGGAAAAAGGATTCCATTCCGGATAGGAGTTAATATCAGGATCATCCCAAGCACTTATTGAATATATATCAGATGGAGCTTTAAAACCTGATTCAATTGACGGATGCCTGAAGTTCAATTCGGGATTAACTATTTTAATATTCACACTTCCAGATGAGGAGATAGTAAAACTACCATATTTATTACTTAACAAATAAATCCACGGAGAAATTAAAATCAGAATAGAAACTACACTAAGTAAATAATTAGATATTACTGTTTTTGAGATTTTTTTATTAGAGATAAATTCTATTAGTAATAAAATTGTTTGAAAAGCCAGAAAAAACATCAAACCATAGCTTTTTGTTAAAAACATTAAAGCACCGAGTACTGAAGAAATTACAACCTGACTTTTCTTAATCCAAAAATTTTCATCCAATGTAGTATAAACGTAGAATAAAGTTAAAATCAATAGAAGATAATCAGGAGTTAATCTGTAAAAAGAGAAGAAAATTGCAGGTAAAATAAAGAAGTAAATTCCCAACGTTTTTATTTTATCATTTAGCTGAAATTTGATAAAAAATTTATTAATCAGAATAAATAAAAGAATTGAAAAAACTCCGAACACTATTCTGGCAAAAATGTGTGGTTCGAGTTTGACTAGATAAGATGGCAATATTATCCAGGAGAAAAGGGGTCCCCAATATCCATTAATAGCTTCAGAAAAATTACCATCGAAATATTTTTTGGAAATGGAGATGTAGCTAATACTATCAGGGTTAATTCCGTGTATAAGGAAATTGGAAGCAATAATCCATAAAATCAAATATAAAAAAGATGCAATTAACAAATGCTTATTATATTTCAACTTTGTACCAACTATACACGCTTAATTAAATGAGAAAATATTATTGAGCTGACGAGTTGAATTCCAAATGTTCCAAGGGAAACAAAAAATATTGTATCCTTTGAAAAGTCAATGTTTGCAAATCCATTTCTGGCCCATAAAATGAATAGTATCAAAATGAATCCCATTGATATTATTAGTGTAAATAATGAGAACCAAAACAACTTATCTTCAGATAAATTTATGAGATATTCATACAATTTTGGCAGGTTTTTCTTCTTAGTAGATAGTCCCAAACCAATGGTAAATATCGAAAGACCAATTACACCAAGAAAAAGTAATACAAGCATTGTATGAATGCCAAGAATATTGAAAATCCAAATTTGAATTGGACCGAAAAGCCAGCCAAGAATTATTCCAAGAAAAGAGAAAGAAAAAATAAAAATACCCAACAGATAAAATAATTTTGGAGCTTCTACAAGAATTTGAAGCAAATGGCGCATTCCATCTCTCCACGTTCTGAGGTGAGGTATCCTTCCTTTTTTGTCAGGATGCAGAGTTATATCAATATGAGATATTTTTGCTTTATTATTCAACGCTTTAACTAACATTTCAGATGCGAATTCCATCCCAGTCCCGGTAATATTCCAACTTAAATAAGAGCTCCTGTTAAAGCATCGGAAACCGGAATTGCAATCTTTAATTTTATTATCAGACCTGGCATAAAGAAAATTGATAATACAATTGAGGACAGGAGTTCCCAAATATCTGTGTAAAAAAGGCATTGAATTATGTTGAAGGTTTTTATTTAACCTGTTTCCAATTACCAAGTCATAACCTTTGATTGCTTCAAAAAATAATTTTGGAGCTTCATTAAAATCATAAGTATCATCAGCATCAGCAAAAATTACATAATCAGTATCAGTTGATTTTATACCAAAATCAAGAGCTGCACCATAGCCTCTGATTTTACAATGGACTACTTCTGCTCCAAAGTTTTCAGCTATCGAGATTGATTTATCACTACTTCCATTATCCGATACAATTACTCTGACAGGATATTCTGTTAATTCTTTTTCTTTGATTGTGAAAATCTTTTTTAATACCAAAGGAAGCGTTTTTTCTTCATTAAGGCACGGTATTACAAACGATAAAGTTGGTTTACTCATAGGAATTATTTCTTTAATTTAAAGCTGAACTCACTTCCAATACCGAGTTTACTCGTTACATTTATTTTGGTATTGTGTGCTTCAAGTATATGTTTGACAATTGATAAACCGAGTCCAGTCCCACCAACAGCTCTTGAACGTGCTTTATCAACTCTGTAAAATCTTTCAAATATTCTGTCTAAATCTGATTCTGGAATACCAATTCCTGTATCTTTAATGATAATATTCACAAACTTCTTCTCTTCTTCAACTATTATCTCGACACGACCTTGTTCAGTGTATTTAATAGCATTATGAATCAAATTTGTGAAAACTTGTTTTAACCTTTCTTTATCACCCAGAACATAAAGCTCTTCAGGGACTTCATTTAATTTAAGCTCGATCCCTTTTTCTTCTGCAAGATGACGATACTCATCAACAAGACCGCATAAATATGGTTTTATTTCAAAATACCTGAAACTCATTTGCATTTCACCAGATTCAATCATTGAAATATTAATAAGATCATTTAGCAGATTATTGAGATTTATTGTATGCTGATTTGCTTTGCTTAAAAAATTCTTGTTCACCTTTGCATCATCAATTGCACCATTTAATAATGTCTCAATATAACCTTGAATAGCAAAGATTGGAGTTCGTAATTCGTGAGACACATTTCCTATAAATTCCGATCTGGCTCTTTGAAGTTTTTTCATATACTCAATATCATTTTTCGATTTTTCAAACATTCTTTTGATGGAATTTTCAAGCCTGGTCAATTTTTCTTTTAATAATATCTCGTCTGATTTTTGATATTTGTTCTCCCGAATATTGTCAATTATCTGAACAATTTCTGAAAGTTCCTTTTCTCTCTTCCTGTTAAGATATAAAAATGTCAATGAATTTGAAATAAAAAGTAAAATTAAGAATACTGTAATGTTGATTAGTTTAAAGTATAGGGGAATCACTACAATAATTGTTAGCAGAATTGATATAAGGTATTCTTTGGCGTAGAACCTAAATATTTTTAGAAATGATTTTATTTTATTTAACACTTTTCAGTTTATAACCAACACCTTTTATTGTCTCAATTAGATCAGAATGATTTCCTAATTTTTCGCGAATTTTTCGGATATGAACATCAACAGTACGGTCAACAACATAAACGTCTGTACCCCAAATCTCTTTTAATAAAAACTCTCTGTTAAAAACTTTGTCGGGGTTATTGATAAGAAAGTATAAAATTTCAAATTCTTTTCTTGGGAAATAAATTTCTGTATTATCAACGAACACTTTGAAAGATTCTCTGTCAATTACTAATGGTCCGTAACTAATTTTAATCGGATATTTTTGCTTAGCACTTTTATCCTCTGTTTTCTTCAGATTAGTTTTAACTCTTGCCAATAATTTTTTTGGAGAAATCGGTTTTTGAATATAATCAATTGCACCAAGTTCAAGAGCTTTAATCTCACTTATTTCACCGTTTTTTGCGGTCAGAAAAATTACAGGAATATCTTTGAAACGTGAATCTTTTTTCATCCTTTCAATAACTTCAAAACCATCCAAAACAGGCATCATTAAGTCGAGAATAACCAGGTCAGTAGATTCAGTTAATTTTTCTAATGCTTCTTTTCCGTTAAGTGCCGTAGTAATTTCATAACCCTCAAGTTCCAGATTATATTTCAGAAACTCAAGAATATCTGCTTCATCATCAACTAATAAAATTTTACTCATATTATAACTCTATTTCTTTATTTTTAATTGAAGAAAGATACATAGCTTCTATTATTTTTAGTCGCTTAAGTGCTTCCTCACCAGAGGACAAAACCGGATTCAAATCTTTAACAGCACCGATAAAACTTTTCAATTCATTAACATAAGATTTTTTAAATAGATTTGTTGGGCTATCTGAATGTGATGGAGATAAGTCAATTATTTGGTTATCAATTTTCTTGATTACATTTAATGGATTTATTGAAGTGCTTCCTTTGGTGCCATAAACATTAAGATAGAAATTATCTTTATTAGCAGCTAATGTCCAACTTACTTCAATATTTATTAATGAACCATCTTTGAATTTTATAAAACTTATTGAAGTATCTTCTACATTTTTGGTAAAATGATAGAAATTCTTACAAGAAACGGAACTAACCTGTGGAAAATTCATTAGCCAAAGTGCAAGATCCAGTAAGTGAATTCCAAGATCTATAATTACTCCGCCGCCGGCTTCTTCTTTTATTAAAAACCATTTTTCTTCGGAACTTCTGCTTCTTATCCACCCGCATTTTGCATAGAAGGGCTCACCAATTTCAGAGGAGTTGATAATGCTTCTTAATAACATTGTATCAGGTCTGTATCTCAAATTCATACCAACCATTAACTTTCTTTTGTACTTTCTGGCAGCATCAACAATTTCTTTTGCTTCGGCATAAGTTCTGGCAAGTGGTTTTTCAACAAGTACATCTTTTCCGGCTGATAAGCAATCAATAGCTATATCTTTATGTGTATTAGTTGGCGTTGCAATTATTACGGCATCAATATCCTGGTTCGCTAACATATCTCTGTAATCTGTATATCTGTTATTTACGGAAAATTTATCAGCAATAAGATTTAATCGGTTCTTTTTAACTTCAGCAACTGCAGTTAGAATTACTTCATTGAGCTTATTGATATTAGGTAAATGAATAAGCTGTGCAATAGAGCCCAATCCTACAACTCCAAGTTTAACTTTATCCATCTATTAAACCTTTGTATGATTCTGATAAGTATTAATAAATGAAAGAGTCTTTTGCTTAATCCCCTCCGGATCAATTCCTAATATTTTATGAAGCTCTTCCTGAGTCCCGTGATCAACAAATGCATCAGGTAGCCCGATTCTCAAAACATCGTTTTTAAAATTTTTATCAGAGAAGTATTCCAAAATTGCAGAACCCAACCCTCCAATAATAGAATTTTCTTCCAAGGTTATAATTTTATCATATTTTGAAGCAATATTATCAAGTAATTCTGTATCTAATGGTTTTGCAAATCGCATATTGACAACTTTTGCTGAAATATTTTCTTCTTTCAATAGACTTGCTGCTTTTACAGCATAATTTACCATCGAACCGTAAGCAAGAAAAACAACATCTTCACCTTCAGATATGATTTCAGCTTTACCAATTTCTAAATTTTCAAACCCATCTTTAATCGGAACACCTAATGCAGAACCTCTGGGATATCTTAAAGCGATAGGTCCTTTTTTATAATTCACTGCAGTATAAAGCATATTTCTTAATTCAGCTTCATCTTTTGGTGCCATTAAAACCATTCCTGGAATAAATCTCAGATATGAAATATCAAAGGAACCGTGATGAGTTGGTCCATCGGCTCCTACAAGTCCAGCTCTATCCATTACGAATACTACGTGCAGTTTTTGTAAAGCAACATCGTGCACAATTTGATCAAATCCTCTTTGAAGAAATGTTGAATAAATAGCAACAACAGGAATAATTCCCTGCGTAGCCAATCCGGCAGCGAAAGTAACTCCGTGTTCTTCAGCTATACCTACATCAAAATAATTTTTCGGACATTCTTTTTGAAGAATATCTAATCCTGTTCCGTCAGGCATTGCGGCGGTAATTCCAACTACTTTAGGATTTTCTTTTACGATTTCTACCAAAGCATTTCCAAATATTGTTGTGTATGCTTTTGGTGCATTGGCTTTTTTATAGGCAATCCCTGTTACTTTATCGAATGGAGTGGAAGCGTGTAATCTTTGTACGTGACCTTCGGCAGGTTTGTAACCTTTCCCTTTTTCAGTTATTGCGTGAATTAAAATCGGTCCTTTTAATTTTTTACAATGCTCAAGAATTCTGATAACCTGATGTAAGTTGTGCCCGTTTATTGGTCCAAAATATCTGAAGCCCAAAGCCTCAAACAACATTCCCGGTGTAATAACTGCTTTTATTCCACTCTCTAATCGGGATGCAATCTTTCTTAATCTGTCACCAAACTGATCAAGTTTACCGGTTAAATCCCAAACCTGTCCTTTAAATCTATTGTAATCAGGATGAGAAATCATTTCTGTGAAATAATTTGAAATCTGCCAAACGTTAGGAGCAATAGACATATTATTATCATTCAGAATTACAATCAAATCGGATTTTAACATACCGGAATTATTCATAGCTTCGTAAGCCATACCTCCGGTCATAGCACCATCACCGATAATTGCAATAACTTTGCGATCAGGTTCGTTGTTTAAATCCCGACCAATAGCCATTCCTAATGCTGCAGAAATAGAGGTAGTGGCGTGTCCGGCACCAAAGGCATCGTATTCACTTTCAGTCCTTTTTAGAAAGCCGCTTATACCACCAAGTCTTCTTATATTTTTTAAAGCTTCTTTTCTTCCGGTAAGGATTTTGTGTGGATAAGCCTGATGTCCCGTATCCCAAACAACTAAATCGTAAGGAGTATTGAATACTTTATGAACTCCAACAGTAAGTTCAACTGCGCCTAATCCACCGCCAAAGTGACCACCAATCTCTGAAATGGTGTCGATCAAATAATCTCTGATATCCCTGCAAAGTGTTTTTAATTCACTTATATCTAAATTTTTGATATCAGACGGATAATTTACTTTCGATAATATTTTATACTTTTCTTCGAATGATTCAGTTTTTTGTTGATTACTCATTGTTATTAAAATCCTTAATAGATAGTTCCTTCATTTCATTCTTTAAATTTTTTATTTTCAGTTCAGCATTTTCAAGGATGGAAATACAATCTTTTGATAGCTGAACACTCTCTTCATAAAGTTTTATTGAGTCTTCAAGTGAAGTTTCTTCTGATTCAAGAATCTCTGTTATTTCTTCTAATCTTTTAATCTTTTCTTCAAAAGTTAAATTTGATTTCTGTTTTGACATTGAGTTCTACTTATTGTTTATTTCAATTTCTCCGTCAAAAAATCTTATTTTAATTGGTTCTGCGAGATTAAGATTTTTCTTTCTTTTAACAAATTTATTCTTTTGTAAAATTAAAGTAAATCCACGATTTAACATATTGTTAACATCATAAAGTTTCAAATTATAAAAAAGTTTTTTTAGCGATAAATCCGCATTATAAATCTTCTTGTCTATCAATTGAGACAATCTGGACGAATTTGAATCAATTTGCTGTTGATATTTTCTTACAATATCGAGAGGATATTTGTAAAAATATGAATTTGTAATTCGTAATAAACTCTCTCTATACTTTTTATGAGTTCTAAAAATTATATCAAAATTATTTGTTAGAATAGATAATATATTCTCTTTAACAGCTTCAATATCCGGAGTGGCAAGTTCCATAGCAGCAGAAGGAGTCGGGGCTCTTAAATCAGCCACAAAATCAGCAATCGTGAAATCGATTTCGTGACCAATACCTGTAATAATCGGAACCTTTGATTTAAATATTGCTCGAGCTACAATTTCTTCATTAAAGGACCATAAATCCTCAATAGAACCACCACCTCGGGCTAAAATTATTAAATCAATATTTTGTTGTTTATTAAGAAGTTTTATACTTTCAACAATTTCTTCTGCCGAGCCGCTTCCCTGAACCTTGCAAGGTGAAAGAATCAATTCACAAAGAGGAAATCGTCTTGAAGCAACAGAGATCATATCACGTAAAGCAGCTCCATCAATAGAAGTAATCAATCCGATTTTATGAGGAAATGAAGGGATTGGTTTTTTGTGAATCTCATCGAAAAGCCCTTCTTCAAATAATTTTCTTTTTAGCCTTTCAAAAGCTGCCTGAAGCTCTCCTTCTCCGGCTGGTTGCATTGAGCGTGCGTCGAATTGATAGTTACCTCGTGGTGGATAAACAGTAACTCTGCCTCGTAAGATAACTTTCATACCATCCTGTGGTTTGAAGAAGACATAATTGTTCAATCCCTTCCACATAACGCAGGAAATTACAGCATTTTCATCTTTCAGATTAAAATACCAATGACCTGAAGAGTAAGGTTTGAAGTTTGAAATTTCACCAACAATAGAAACATCATCAAAAGTTTGCTCAAGTATGAATTTTATGGATTGAGTTAACTGTGAAACTGAAAAAACCTGATCATCCGATTTCTGATTATAAAACAGAGATTGATTCAAAATTCATTAATCTTTCTGTTAGTTGTATAATCAAGCTCACTGCCGAATAAACTATGAGGAATTAAAAATACAATAAGAGTAACTATTGCAGCTATAATTACATATTTTGAAAAAACAGAAGGTCTGTTCCTGTAGAAAAAAGGAATTAGCCAGAAAAGAAAAGCAATTAGAGTTTTGTTATCTGTTAAATCGTAACCAAATGGAATCCCTGTCCAATAAGCCCCGAATGCAAATTTCTGAACGATGGGACCAAAAATAAAACCACCCAAAATTATGAATATCAAAGTCGGATAAAGGAATTTTTTATATTCTTTTTGGTTAAAATATTCCAGACCTGTTCTTGTAGAGAACAGCATTGCAAGAAAAATGAAGAAGATGTGTGGAATCAGCACATAAACCGGAACATCATCTTTGAATCTTATTACAACATTTTTATTTGGGGGTAAAATTGTCTGATTATTATCAGAAATTATTTTTATTCTGTATTCAAGTTTTCCTGCAGCTGGTTGTTTTGGTAAATAAGCAATCATATAACCATTATCATATTTCATTTCTTCAGGAGTCCATTCTTCGTTCATTTTATGTCGTTTCCATTTTAGTTTAGCCACAATTTCAGGTGAGCTAACTTTTATTTTAACCTCACAATCTTTTGAAGTTGAATGAGACCTCGGGAAAGAATATTCAATATTTGTGTTGCCAACAACAGTTTTACCAGATATTGGATAAGTAGGCCCGGTTAACCTTTGAAAAACAGAAGCACTAATAGTCACTAATAAAGAAATAAGCCAAAAGATGATTGATTTTCGCATTTTAATTTTTTTTGACTGCAATTTAACAACATCAAAATCTAACTGAAATTCCCAATGTAGGTAAAATTGGAAACATATTGTTCTGCTCTTTACCAATATTCAGATCTTCCTGAATGAAGTAATCATATCCCACAACATTTTTTCGGTTGTATATATTGATTACATCAAGATAAAATGTCCAGTCAGCTCCCCAGATTTTTGTGAGAAAATTAAATCTCAAATCCAAACGATGATATGCTGGTTTACGGGAGTTGTATTTATCATTATTAAAATCAATATTAAAAATCACATCTCCTTCAGCATTTGGATTTGAAATTGTTCTTCTTGTTGCAATGACCGGAGTATCAAAAACTCCATCGCCGTTTGTGTCCGAATAAATAATTCTTGGTTTAACTCCGTAAGGAATACTTAAAGGAAATCCGGAACCATATTGCCAACGAAGTCCCATATAGAACCAATTATTGAATTCATAATTCAAAACAATATTTATTGTATGTCTTTGGTCAAATCTGAAAGGATATTTGACTCCTCTTTCATATCTGTCGGCGAAAGCTAAAGAATAAGAAATCCAACCCGTGAGTTTTGAATTTCGCACAGCATTCTTTTTAGCGAGTAAAAATTCCAATCCATAAGCATTTCCATAAGAATCGTTTATTGGAATTTGTGTAACAGAGTCTGCTGAAATTGGGACAGGTCTTGTCCAGCTTGTCGCTTTGAAAGGATCTCTGCCTGGAATAAGTTCTGTCTGAAACTGAGTGCCGTTTACAATTTTTGGAGTAATAAGATTTTCGAATTTTTTATAGTAAGATTCAACTTTAAAGTTCCATTCTTCACTTAACCATCTTTCTAATCCTAAAACGTAATGAATTGCTCTTTCAGCTTCTAGATTTCTTGTGTACTTCTTATCCAGGTCAAAAAGGACATTCTGATCAAAGAACTTTTCATAGCCGGGTGATTGATAATATAAGCCAAAAGCAGCACGTAGAGTTGTTATTCCATCCAAAGCATAAGAGAGGGAGATTCTGGGAGATAAATATGTTTTTTCAAGAAGCTGAAAATGGTCTAAACGTATTCCGGGGTTTATGAAAAGATTTTGTCCAATCTTAAATGTGTTCTGAGCATATAATCTATAACGGCTATATTTTTTTACATCCTTTAAATCATTCAGAGAGGAGCGAAATTGCGGGTTAGCAGAAAGCAATGCTCTGAGTTGCTGGTCAAATTCAAAATTAAATCTAACAGTAGTTTCCATAAAATCAACCCCAGCTCCAGCTTCAAAAACATTGTCGCCCCAAAGGTAAGTTGATTTATTATCAATTGAAATTTTATTGTAGTCAAATTCGCCATCAAACTTGAAATTGAGCAAATACGGTTTAACTGTATCGGGTAAAACATCTTCAAAAGCACTTCTGTTTAGAGTTGGGTCAAGAATTTGAGAATCGAAATCTGTATCGCCAAAATTTCTATAATATGAAAGAATAACTTTGTTAAGAAATTTTTGGGAGGTTGCGTAATGCCAGGCAATTGAAGCAACATTATGTTTGGTCTCATTATAAACTCCAACACTGTCGGCAGTTTTTCTTTGTTTACCACTAATAACATTAACTCCGTCTCTTGAGATTATTCCATTCATTAAAATTTTGTGACCATTAAACGGACCGAAAACCAATTTTGTTTGAAAGTCATAAAAATTCGGAAAAGAGGTATTCTCGTCAACTAAGTTGGCTCTTTTAACAAACGGTTCGATTATTAAATCGTAATAAGTTCTTCTTGAATTGAAAAGCCAACTTCCTTTTATATTGAACGGATTTCTTCCTTCTAAAACGAGGTTGACATCTGCAATGGAAGTATTAATCATCCCTTTAAGATTTTTGGAATTATCACCTTCACGATTTGTAACGTCTAAAACTGCCGACAAACGATCACCATATTTAACCGGAAAACCTCCAGAAGTTAAATTAACATCCTCAACAGCATCAGGATTGAACATACTGATTACACCGTACAATCTGTAAGGATTAAATATTTCAACATCATCCATTATGATAAGATTCTGGTCAGGTCCACTTCCTCTAATAATTAATTGTGAAGAGAAATCATTTGGTGCAACCACTCCGGGTAATGCTTGCAAAGTTCTCATAATATCTTCAGCGGCTCCGGGCAGAATTTTTGCGGATCGAGGATCAACATCTATCAAGCTTGTTCTTGTATCACTCTGTTCCTGAATTTTCCTTGCAGTTACTTCAACAGATTGAATTTCAATTATTGTGGACTTTAAACTGACATTTAACTCGATTGTTTTACTGGGTTGAATTGAAACAGGTTTGGTAACAGTTTCAAATCCTATAGCACTAAATCTTATTTGATAATCTCCAGCCGGAATATTTTTGAGTGAATAATTTCCATTTCTATCTGAAGCGGTTCCAATTCCGGTTCCAATAATAAAAATATTTACAGAAGGAATTGGATTACTTCCATCTGTAACTTTCCCCTGTAAATTACCGGCTTGAGGAAAAGCGATTTTAGTAAATAAAAAAAGTATAACCAAAAGATATTTCATAAAACCTTTTTCTTTTCATCAAAACAAAAACAGGATAAAAATCATTCCAAATCTTTTATAAATAAATTGTAAAGAAACCAGAGTAAAATCCTAAATAAAATTCGTGAATCCCATAGTCTGTAGAAAAAATATAATTATATCTGTATCTGCCATAAATTGTAAAAGATTCGTATAACTTAAAAAGTCCAATAGTAACTTCCGGCGAGAAACCCGAATTGTTTTTGAAATTAGTAAATCCACTTATTCCTGCAGAAATAAATTCGATTGATTTAACTTCCCAGATTTTTTTATAACCAAGGCGGTAATTGAATTTATTCTCAAAGTTATTGAAATAAGAAAGTTCAAATGAAATGTAGGATGAAGCGTAGTTATAACCTTTTCTAAATGCAAGCAGGGGAATTTCTTTTGTTAAAGACCATTCAGCTTTATTATTCTGAACAACCAAACCAGGATTTGGCAGTAAAAACACAGCTCCACCAAATAAACATAAAGTCAGAATGTTTGAGCCGCCAATGACATTTGGTTCAAATGGTAAATCAAAATCGAAAGTTTCAGAGGTATATTCATTTCCAAGAGAATCAATGGACTTTACAACAAAATCAACTTGCTTATCTTCAAAACTTAAATTGCTAAGGTCAATCCTTATCTTATGAAGTTCTGTTAATTCTTCACTCACTTTAAACTCATATTTATTTTCGAGAACTACCTTTGATTTTACCGGATAACTTGAATAGTAAGTTATTATCAATATTCGGTTTGAATCAGGCTTGCAAAAAGCGTCAATCAGAAAGATTTCTGGTTCTTCCTGATATTCTTCATTTTGCGCATAATTGTTTATTTGTAATGAACATAAAATTAAAAGAATTCCAAAAATTGATTTCATTTTTCTATCCAAAATTTATATTGCTAATTTAATATATTGAACCGTCAATCTTAATACTTAAAAATCTTTTGAAACAAATGCGAGTTTTGATAATTGATAATTACGACTCTTTTACCTTCAACTTAGTCCAGTTAGTGGGTAAGTTAATAAAAAATGTGATTGTAAAAAGAAACGATGAAATTTCTTTGAGCGATGTTAAAGAAATTAAGCCAGACAAAATTCTTGTTTCTCCCGGACCCGGCAGACCAGAGGATTCAAAAATTTCTTTGGATGTAATCAAGGAGTTTTATGATAAAATTCCAATTCTTGGAGTGTGTCTTGGTCATCAGGCAATAGGAATTTGTTTCGGTGCAAAAGTGAAAACTGCTGATTATCTGATGCACGGAAAAACAAGTAAAATTTCTCACGACGGTAAAGGTATTTATAAAAATATTCCACAAAATTTCAATGCGATGCGATATCATTCTTTAATAGTTGATAAATCCTCTGTTAAAGAACCACTTGAAATAACTTCATATGATGAAAAAGGTTTTATTATGGGTTTGAGACATAAAAACTTTCCATTGGAAGGTGTTCAGTTTCACCCCGAGTCAATTTTGACCAATTATGGTGAATTAATAATCAAGAATTGGCTTGGCAGTAATGAATAAAAAACTTGATGTATTATTAACAAGAAATGTTTTTTATCAAACTGCTTCTGTTTAGTTTTGAAGGTATTTTTTAAATAATTTTTCAATAGGAGGATAAAATACGTGATTATAGCCATACCCAAAGAAATCCATCCTGGCGAAAATCGTGTTGCTTGCACACCTGACGTTTCTTCAAAACTAATAAAACTTGGTTACGAAGTTCATATTCAGAAAGATGCCGGTTTATCTGCCGGATTCAAAGACGAGCAATATGAAAAAGCCGGTGCGAAAATCGTTGATAATGTGGAGCAATTATTTAGCTCTGCAGATTTGGTTCTTAAAGTTCAAAAACCTGATGAAGCTGAAATAAAAAAGCTCAAAAAAGGAACTCTTCTTATCTCTTTTGTTTATGCACTGCATTATCCCAACATAGCAAAAACCTGTGCTGAAAATGGCATTGATTTAATTGCAATGGATATGATTCCCAGAACAACTCTTGCCCAAAAAATGGATGCTCTAAGTTCACAGGCGAATATTGCCGGTTACAAAAGCGTAATTCTTGCAGCAAATCATCTTGGCAAAATATTTCCGTTGATGATGACTGCTGCCGGCACAATTTCTCCAGCTAAAGTTGTAATTATGGGTGCAGGAGTTGCTGGTTTGCAGGCACTTGGCACTGCAAAAAGACTTGGTGCTGTTGTGGAGGTTTCTGACATAAGACCATCTGCCAAAGAAGAAGTGCAGAGTCTTGGTGGTAAATTCATTGAAGTCGAAACAACTGAAAATATGCAGGATGAAAGAGGTTATGCTAAAGAAGCCTCTGAAGAATTTTTAAGAAAACAAAAAGAATTGATCTTTAAACACGTTACAGAAGCTGATATTGTTATTACCACTGCTTTAGTCCCGGGTAAAAAAGCTCCGGTGCTTGTTACTGAAGAAATGGTGAAAAATATGAAACCAGGCAGTGTTGTTCTCGATATGGCAGTTGAGTTCGGCGGAAATTGTGAAATAAGTGAAGCAGGAAAGACAGTTAAAAAATATGATGTAACGATAATTGGTGAACCTAATCTGCCGAGTCTTGTGCCTACTCACGCAAGTGAAATGTATGCTAAGAACCTACTTGCACTGATTCAGCATATTGGAAAGAATGGACAGGTCGAACTAAAACTTGAAGATGAAATTGTAAAAGGATGTTTAGTCTCGCGAAATGGTGAAGTAATCAATGACAGAATAAAAGAATTGTTAAAATAGAAAGGAGTTTAAATGGAAGGATTTATTTTATTGATGCAAATCTATGTTTTCGTGCTTGCAATCTTTGTTGGTTTCGAGCTGATTACAAAAGTACCTCCGACTCTTCACACACCTTTAATGTCCGGCTCAAACGCTATATCCGGAATTACAATAGTTGGAGCTTTATTAAGTGCTGGTGTTGAAGAAATGTCAATTAGCACAATATTAGGATTTATTGCAATCATATTCGCTATGATAAATGTTGTGGGAGGTTTTCTTGTTACTGATAGAATGTTAAAAATGTTTAAGAAGAAATAGGAGATCAATATGTTAGTAGTATCATATATAGTTTATTTAATTGCTTCTATTTGCTTCATATTTGGCATAAAAAAACTTGCCTCTCCCAAAACTGCGAGACAGGGGAATCAACTTGCTGCAGTGGGAATGTTGCTTGCAATTGTTGTTACTCTTTTGGATAGAAGAGTTTTGTCTTTTGAATGGATTATTGCAGGAATTATTATTGGTTCAGCTATAGGAGCTGTTTTTGCTCTGAAAGTTAAAATGACTGGTATGCCGCAAATGGTTGGTTTGTTAAATGGTTTTGGCGGTGGTGCTTCAGTGTTAGTTGCCTTATCAGAATATGAAAGAATTTATTTTGGTAACCAGCAGTTTGAAGTCAATACAATGGTTACTATTGTGCTTAGTATTTTGATTGGTTCAGTAACTTTTACTGGTTCTTTAATTGCTTTCGGAAAGCTTCAGGAATTAATAACAGGAAAAGTTATTAAATATCCTTTCCAGCATCCGCTGAACGCACTTTTAATTCTTGGCGTATTTGTAGCTGGAGTGATTGTTGTAATAAACCCTTCTAATATTGAATTGTTACTCATAATTACAGCTGTTTCATTGGTGCTTGGAGTTTTACTTGTACTTCCTATTGGAGGAGCAGATATGCCGGTTGCTATTTCATTATTGAACTCATATTCAGGAATCGCCGCCTCTATGACCGGATTTGTTCTTTCGAATAATATGCTAATTATTGCGGGAGCATTAGTTGGCGCTTCAGGAATTATTCTTACCATAATAATGTGCAAAGGAATGAATCGCTCTTTGATGAATGTAGTTTTAGGCGGTTGGGAAAGTGCTGGCACTTCCGGACCCTCTAAATCTGTATCTTCTCCCAAAGGTCAGGTTAAATCAATTGATTCTGAAGAGCTTGCAATGTTACTCGATTCAGTAAGCAGCGTTATTATAGTTCCAGGTTATGGAATGGCAGTTGCACAGGCTCAACACGCAGTTAGAGATTTAATGACAGTGCTTGAGAAAAAAGGAGTGAAAGTAAGATTTGCTATTCATCCCGTTGCTGGCAGAATGCCAGGCCATATGAATGTTCTGCTTGCTGAAGCTCAGGTTGAGTATGATAAACTTTTGGCTATGGAAGATATAAACGATGATTTTCCAAATACTGATGTTGTGATAATCATCGGTGCAAATGATGTGGTCAATCCGGCGGCCAGACACGACCAGAACAGTCCAATTTACGGAATGCCAATTTTGAATGTGGATTATGCTAAAACCGTAATCATAAATAAACGTTCACTGAATGTTGGTTATGCCGGAATTGATAATGAGCTATTTTTCTATCCTAATGCATTGATGTATTTCGGAGATGCAAAAGAAGCTATTACAAGACTTGTCAATGAATTAAAATCATCTTAACAGTTTAATTTTACTTTTGTCAGTCCCTCCTTCGCTTTAATAGTGAAAGAGGGATTTTTTATTTTCGGTTGTCATTCATTGGTCAATCATTAGTCATTCAGTGGTAATTCGGTTGTCATTCCATAGTCATTCATTGCTTTTCAAAATAAGTTTTTCATACTGACTACTGCATACTGCCTACTGAATAAGAGTAAGATTAAGAGTATGAGTAAGAGTAAGAGGTTTCTTGAACTTGAACCTGTTGCAGAACCATCCATTCGGAAACTTGAACCAATTATTTCTCTCAATACTATCCGTTATAAGATTTATATTTGGAAAGCAAACTCAAATTATTTGGAGAAAATAATGAAAATGGATTGGCAGCCATTTATTGGTAAGTTAGTAAATGTTACACTACACGAAAATTATGGACTTATTGATGATCAAAGGAATAATCAAACACTTTATGAAATAGTTTTCAAACACGGGATTCTTATATCTGTTTATGAAGAAGGACTTTTACTTGAAACACAAAGAGAAAATCATAAGGTAAATATTTTCATTCCGCATTCCTCGGTGAAGTGTATAGAATTTTTTGATCTCAAAGAGGATAAAAATTGAAAAAATCAGTAACAATTTTTTTGCTTTTTCTTACAAATCTTTTTCCGCAGATAGTTATTCGTAGTTTACACGTTTACACAACAGATGATAACCTTTCATTTCCAGTAGTTAATACAAAAAATAAACTTGTTATCGAATTTGATGTTGATTCAAAAAATTTGCCCGATTTGAACATAATATTCAGATTTTGTGATAAGAACTGGATTCCAACTGATAATATCTTCCTGCAGAATCAGGGTCAGAATACAGCTTATATTCTTGATTACATCTCTCTACCTGTAACAGTTGAAGAAGCAAGATACAACTTCTCTAATAAATTTCCTGATAATGCTGGTTATGTAAGCTTTCCTTATTCAGGTAAATGGAAATTCTTTGTTGTTGATTCCCGTAACTCAGATAAAATTTTGGCAGAAGGGAAGTTCATTGTTGATTTGTCAGAGGTTAAATTAGATGTAAGTATCAAAAAATCTAACTTAATGGATAAGATTTATAGCCCTAATGAACTCTCCCGTTCATTTGAAATAAGTATTAATGCAAAATTACCTGATGAATTTTTCCCTCATTTTGTTGAAGAGGTTGAAATAATTAAAGATCATCTTGTAGATTTTTTTCTGAGACTAAACAGAAACGATGCCTTAAATCTAAATAGGGATTTCAAATGGGATGGAGCAAATAAACTTTCATTTATTTTTAGAGATTTACGCCCTGGAAATGGTTACAGACAAGTAAATCTGATGAACACAAATTTATACAGTGGAAAAGATGTTCAGGCTCAATTCGATGGTTTTGAAACTACACGTTTTTATTCGGCTCCGTCAAACGATTTTAATGGCGGAATGCAGCTTCGAAATCCGAAAGATCCGTATGCTAATTATATGAATGTAAAATTCAGACTAAAACCTGCAAATGAAATTTATAATGATATCTATCTTCTGGGTGCTTTCAACAATTGGAAAATTTCAGATGATTACAAGTTAGATTTTGATGGAGATTTGTTTACTAAGACAATTTTACTCAAACGAGGGATTTATGATTATCAATATGCTATAATTGATAAAAGTAAGAATGAAGTTGATTTATATTCTTTAGAGGGAAATAATTATAACTCTACAAGCACAATTAACATTCTGATGTTCTATCGTGACCCACAATATGGCGGTTATGATAGAATGATTGGATTTTCAAGAATTCATTTAAAGTAAATTATGGAAAAATTAAAGGTTGGCGTTATTGGAGTCGGTCATCTCGGAAAACTCCACACTAAAATGTTCAGTCAAATTGAGAATTGTGAATTAGTCGGAGTTTTTGATTCTGATTTAGAAAAATCAAATGCTGTAGCCGAAGAATTCAAAACTAAAAGTTTCTCTTCGATTTCTGATTTATTACATCAAACAAATGCTGTTTCAATTGCTGCGACCACAAGTGCTCATTTCGAAATTGCAATGAAAGCACTTGAATTTGATAATCATATTTTTATTGAGAAACCTATCACAGCTACTATCGAAGAAGCTGAAAAGTTAGTTGAACTTGCTGACAAGAAAAACTTAAATCTGCAGGTTGGACACATCGAAAGATTTAATCCGGGTTTATTAGCAATTGAATCTTACATTAAAGACCCGAAGTTTATTCAAAGTGACAGACTTGCTCCTTTCAACCCTCGTGGAACAGATGTGGCAGTAGTTTTAGATTTAATGATTCACGATATTGATATAATTCTCAGTCTCATTAAAAGTAAAGTCGTTGATGTTGTTGCAAATGGTGTGGAAGTAGTTTCTGATAACATTGATATTGCCAATGCCCGTATTGAATTTGAAAACGGTGCTGTTGCCAACGTTACTGCAAGCAGAATTTCTCAGAAGCGAATGAGGAAAATGAGAATTTTTCAGAAAGATAATTATCTGTCTTTAGATTTTAACACAGGTGCAAGTGAGATTTATAATCTTATTCCACCAGACCACGAATTGCCGCCGACCGCAATGTCAATTGGAGAAATTGGTATCGGTGATAAAAAGAAAAGATTAATTTTTGAGCAGCCGGATAAAGTTGAAGTAAATGCTTTGCAATATGAATTACAATTGTTTGTAAATTCTGTTTTAGAAAAAACAAGTCCGGTAGTTTCCGGAAAAGATGGACTTCGTGCATTAAAAGTAGCAGATATGATTTTGCAAAAAATAAATCAATCAAAAGGAAAATTATTATGAAAAAATTTTTAGTGACTTCAGCAATTCTGTTTACAGTTTTTGCCTTTGTTCAATGCAGTATTTTACAGACAATAACAAACCTATCAAGACTTCAGTTTAAGTTAGGAAATGTTAATGGATTTATGGTTAATAATATTGATATCTCAAATAAAGCCTCATTAAGTGATTTGTCTCCAACGGAGATGATATCATTATCATCAATTATAACTCAAGGTAAGTTACCTGTTTCTTTTGTTTTAAATGTGAATGCAAAAAATCCAAACGATGGAACTGGTGGATATGCCAGAACTGATGCAACTTTGAAAGGTTTTAGGTGGAGACTTTTCATTGATGATAAAGAAACAATCTCCGGTGATTTAGATGCCCCTGTTACAGTACCGGGAACAGGTGAAGTTTCAAATATTCCTTTGAGGATTAATTTTGATCTGCTTCAGTTCTTCAAAGGCGAAGGATTAGAAAAAATTGCAAATCTCGTTCTTGCGATTGGTGGAAGACAAGGTAGTTCATCAAGAATAACTTTATATGCGACTCCAACTGTTTCCACTCCTATTGGTGATATTAAATATCCGGGTGAATTAAAAATAGTTGATACAAAATTCACAAACTAAAAAGAATTATGGCTAAAACAGAAAAATTCGCACTTGGAGTTGACCTTGGTGGTACAAACATTAAAATAGGAATTGTTTCCGAATCGGGGAAAATACTTTCAAAAACAGACGTGAAAACAGAAGCTCATTTAGGTCCGAAAACAGTTATAAAGAATATTGAAAAAGGGATAAATGAAATTCTTAAGAATAAAAAAATTAAGTTAAATGGAATTGGAATAGGTGCTCCGGGAATTGTATCAACTAAAAAAGGTATTGTGCAAAATCCACCTAATCTGCCGGGATGGGATGAAATTCCGCTTGGTTCAATAATCAAAAAGAAATATGGTATCAAAGTTACTGTTGAGAACGATGCCAATGCAGCAGCAATTGGTGAATTGATTTTCGGAACTGGTAAAAAATATCCGACTTTTGTGATGGTTACCCTTGGAACCGGCGTTGGAGGAGGAATTATTTTCAATGGAAAGTTGTACCGCGGTGAAATGGGAGGTGCAGGTGAAATTGGTCATATATCAATTAATCCAAATGGACCTCGATGTAATTGCGGCTCAACCGGTTGTATCGAAGCTTATGCCGGTAATCATTATTTGAAAGAGTTTGTGAAAAAAGATTTAAAAAATCATCCATCTTCAAAAATTTGGGAACTGATTGATAATGATTTAGAAAGGGTTTCTCCCAGAATGATTCAAATGGCTGCAGAACTTGGAGATGTTTACGCAAAAGAGTTAATTCTCGATTTGGGAGTTAATCTTGGAATTGCTTTTGCTTCACTTAGCAATGTCTTGGATATAAGTACTTTTATAATTGGCGGCGGAGTTGCAGGATTCGGAAAACCTTTGTTTACTTCGATAAAAACAACGATGATTTCACGAGTATTAACCCCATTGAAAAGTAGAATTAACATTTTACCTGCAAAACTCAAAAACGAAGCTGGAATACTTGGTGCGTCTTCACTTGTGTTTTATAATACATAAATCATTTTGCATTTGATTTATGAAATTGAAAACAGTCCTTTTTATTTGGTCTTTCGTGATTTCTATTTCATTTGCACAAAATGATACAACTATTGTTAAGGAATCTTCTATTATTGATACAATTCTAAAACCTGCAACCAAAAAGTCTGATATTGACACCACTGTATTTGCAGAAGCAAAAGATTCTATCTTTTTCAATATCAGAGATAAAAAGATGTATATTTTTGGTAATGGCCAATTAAAATATCGTCAAACAGAAATTAAAAGCGGATTTATTAATATAAATTTCGATAAAAATGATATTGAAGCTGAAGGCATAAAAAACGACTCAACCGGAAAATTTGAACAGACTCCGATATTGAGCGAAGGACCTGAAACATATTCAGGCACAAAAATGAGATATAATTTCAAAACTCAAAGAGGAACTATTTCTTTCGCTCAAACTGAACAAGAAGGCGCTAAATATTCTGGCGAAATTATTAACAAAGTTGATAAAGAAACTTACTTTATTGCCGATGGAATTTACACAACCTGTGAAGATAGTTGTCCTCATTATCATTTCTACTCCCCAAGGATGAAAGTTATTCACAAAGAACAGGTAATTGCAGAATGGATTTTTCTTCACTTTGGTGGAGTGCCTTTTCCTATTCCGTTGCCTTTTGCAGTCTTTCCGATTGAATCTGGAAGAAGGTCGGGTATAATTCCACCAGCATTTGGCGAAGATGGTCGGTATGGAACTTACTTCTCGCGCTTCGGATATTTCTGGGCAATTAGTAATTATATGGATGTTAATCTAACTGCTGACTATTACACTCGTGGCAGCTACAGATTAAGTAGTTTGTTCAGATATGCAAAACGTTATGAATTTGTGGGTAATCTGGAAGGAAGTTATGCTAAGTTCGTTGAAAATGAACCAACAGACCCTGACAGGCAAGAAAGAATTGACTGGCGGTTTATGTGGAATCATAATCAGAATATTACACCGACGATGAGATTTGATGCACGATTAGAATTCCTGTCTAATAATCAGATTCAAAGAAATATTTCCGACTTGAATGAAATACTCAGAAATCAGGCGTATTCAAATGCCACACTTTTCAAAACGTGGGAAGAGTCTGGAAACAGTATGTCTATTAGTTACAATCGAAGACAAGTTTTTGAAACAAATGAAGTAAATGAAATTCTACCAAGTGTAAATTTTTCGATGTCTCAGAAATTTCCTTTTCGCTCTGAAACCGGATTATCTAAAAACTTTTTTGAAACTTTTGGAATTTCCTATTCCGGTCAGTTTCAAAACAAACGGGATAAACTCAATAACGATTTAAGAATTCGTGGCGGAATAAATCATTCAATCACTGCCGGGTTCTCTCCGAAAATTGGCTACTTCAATGTTTCTCCTTATTTCAATTATCAGGAAAAATGGTACAATAAAAGAATAGAGAGATTTTCATTACCCACATACACTGGTGGAGATTCAATTATAACAAGAGATGTTAAAGAAATAAACTTTGTCAGAACTTTTTCAACCGGAGTGAATGTTTCAACTAAATTTTTTGGAATATTTAATCCTGAGATTTGGGGAGTTAAATCAATCAGACATCAGGTAATTCCTTCAATCGGTTATTCTTTTGTTCCTGATTTCTCAGGACCATTTTGGGGATATTATGAAGAGTATATTAATCAAAAAGGCGAGAAAGTAAAGTACGATAAATTCGAAAGAGAAGTTTATGGCGGAGCATCTGGAAGAGAGTCACAATCAATAAACTTATCTGTTTCCAACATATTTGAAATGAAAACCGCTGCAGACCCTAATGATACAACATCAAAAGAAAATAAATTCCAATTACTCAACCTCAATGCGAACATTGGATATGATTTTACTGCTGACTCATTAAAATTCAGTGATTTGAGACTTAGCTACCGAACTCAAATAGGTAGTTTCAGCTTTGATGGAGGTTCATCATTCACACTTTATGATTCAGATGGAAACATTGACAGGGTGAACAGATTTTTAATTGATGCAGGGAAAGGTTTGCTGAGATTAACAAGTTTTAACTTTTCAATTTCATTCTCAATATCAGGTGATAAACTAAAATCAGATAAACCTGACACTACTTCTGAAAGAAGAAAAGAAGAGTTTCAATTAACTCAACAAAACCAAAGTGTATATCAAGGATTATATACAGACAAAGACCCTGATTTTTCGATTCCCTGGGATTTAAGTTTGAACTATTATTTCAGTGAATCAAGACCGAATCCAAATCGCGTATTTAAGTTATCCAGTATAAGTGGTAGCTTAAATTTTAATTTGACTCCAGCCTGGAAATTTTCTGTAACCGGAAGTTATGATATAGAACGGAGAGAATTTGCTGCTCCACAAATAAGAATTTCGCGTGACTTACATTGCTGGCTAATGAATTTTACTTGGAATCCTGTCGGAACTTTCAGAGGTTATAGATTTGAAATAAGAGTAAAAGCACCTCAACTTCAGGATTTGAAATTAACGAAACAAGATCAGTTCTACGATGGCAGATAAAGGATTGCAAAGATTTTTAATTGATGGAAATAACCTTATCGGTAAAATTCCTCAGCTCAGAAAACTTAAAAGTGATATTGCAAGTGAAAAACTTATCTTTCTTCTTCAAAGATATTTCTCAGACAAAAAAGTTAAAGTAATAATTTTCTTTGACGGATATTCATCAGAAACTATTAAGACAAACTTTGAAATAGTCTATTCTCTTAACCGTACAGCTGATGAACTAATTAAAAATCAAATTGATAAAAGTATAAGAAATAAAAATCTTACTGTTGTCTCATCAGATTTGGAAATATTCTCTTATGCAAAAGAGTGTGGCTGCACCGCGTTGAAGTCAGAAGAGTTTTATAAAAAAATCATTTCTTCTAAATCAGATCATTCGGTAGAAAAACCTTTGCAACAAGATATTAACGAGTTTAAAAAACTTTTTAATATTGATTAAAAAATTTCTTGCATGTACAAAAATTATTTGTAATTTTATCCAAGATTTTTTTAACTAAACAAAGGATCCCTTATGAAAAAAACTTACCTGTTTTTCGCTCTGTTTTTGTCAATAATTTTTTCAAATATTTTATTGGCTCAAATAGATAGTCCTATGTTCGATCAACTTCCAATCGAGTACATAAGAATGATCGAAAATATTAAAGATGTCCCGCCAACAGAAGCGGTTATAACAGATGAATTGGGCTTTGATAATTTTAATTTAGGAACTGCATTTGCAGAGCCGCATATGTCGCAAAATCTGAATTCGCCTCTAAGATATTTTAATGCTTTTAATACAAATTCAGCCTACAGAACATCAGATGGATTAAATTGGACAGCAAGCACGCCTCCATTTGGTTTTACTTTATATGGGGATCCTGTTACTGCTTATGATAGTTTGGGAAATCTTTATTATCAGAATATGTCTGGCTCCGGCACAATTCAGAATGCAAGAGTAATTCGTTCAACAGATAACGGGCAGACCTGGACAACTTCAGTAATTGGTGTAAACGGTATTGATAAGAACTGGATTGCTGCAGATCAAACAGGTGGTCCTTATGCAAATTATGTTTATTGCACTATGACAGCTGGAAGCGGATCCGGAAATTTTTCCAGAAGCACAGATTTCGGTGTTACATTTACTCAAACAGCAACATTCAGCACTCAATCTTTGCCTGGTATGATGGTGGCAGTTGGTCCAAATGTTTCCGGCGGTAATGATATTCCTGGCGGTTGCGTTTATGTAGTTACAAATTCAGGAAATTCTTTTGCATCAACTTATACTTTTTACGTTTCTACAAACGGAGGGACATCATTTACATTAAAATCTGCGCAGAACTTCGCAAATTATGTTGGAACAAATGTTAGCGGAAGAAATTCTGTTCAGAATATGAGAACCAGACCTTATCCTTTCATTGCAGCTGATAATAGTTATGGTCCTTACAGAGGAAGATTATATTTAGTTTATGCTTCTAATACTCCTTCAGGTGATGGAAACAAACCGGATATTTTCTTAAGATATTCTGATGATCAGGGAGCTACGTGGTCTTCAGCAAAAGTTGTCAATGATGATCCTAACACAACTGCAAATCATCAGTGGCATCCAGCTGTTTGGGTTGATAAGACTTCAGGAAGAGTTTTCTTAAAATGGATGGATACCAGAGATACTCCGACCAGTGATAGTGCTCATATTTATGCAACCTATTCATCTGATGGTGGTAATACTTTTGCCACAAACCAGAGAATTACAACTGCTAAAATGAGAATTAACTGTACCACTTGCGGAGGCGGCGGAACTCCTCGTTATCAGGGTGATTATGACGCAATCGTTGCTCATAATAATATATCAAATCTTGTTTGGACAGATTTTCGAGCTGGTACATTTGGAAGTTATACCGGTTATTTCCCCGATTATGCTTTACGAGTTTCTCCTCCAACACAAGTAATAGAGAACAATGCAGATACTATATTCTATAAAGTCGAAGTTCCTGCTGTTAAACTTTATGATCAGACGGTAACTTTCTCAGCAACTATTTCTCCAACTCCATCACAAGGATCTTTTCAGGTAAGTTTTCTTCCCGGCAATACTTTAACTTCATACCCTGATAGTGTGAGATTGAGAATTATTACTCAGGGATTAGTTACTGTCGGAACTTACACAATTACAATAACATCTACCGGTCCATTCGGTCCGCCTATACATCAGAGAACTGTTCAGATGGTTGTTGATAATGTAATCCCGGTAGAATTAGTATCATTCGATGCATTTGTTGATAAAAATGATGTTGTATTAAAATGGAATACAGCAACAGAATTAAACAATATGGGATTTGATATAGAAAGAAGAAATGAAAATGGAGAATTTGAATATGTTGGATTT
>CALEBT010000041.1 GCA_937942875.1 uncultured Ignavibacterium sp.
TGCTCCTTCAAGCGCAATTCTGGCATCACTTTCAACTCTGAAAATATTCAATGGAATTTTTTTATGTGCAGCAAGATGAGTAATTGCTTTTTCAAGATCTTCAGCATCATTTCTTCTTCCTCCGCCTGTAGTTCCGAGAACTATACCTGCTATATCCTCGATACTTAAATTATTTTTTTTAATGCAATCAAGAATTAAATCTAAAATAGTCTCTGAAACTTTGTCAGTTCCTAGTATTAAGAAATTGGAAGGACCACCAGTAGTTTCGTAAATAATTTCGAGATTAAGGTTGGTAAGGAGGCACTTACTTTTAGTTCCTCCACCATCTATTCCAATAAAATATTTCATAATTTTTAATAATTTTTTCCATCAAAGATACAAATTTTATTGGTCGATTTTGATAATTCTTTTTCTCAAAATAAGATTTTATAATTATTTTATTGACAAATAATCATACAAATTTTATATTCACATCGTGAAAAATAAATTATTATATATTTTAGTTATTCTTTTCACTTTTTCAACACTTTTTGCTGGTGCGTTCATTCAGTATTTTAATGCAAAAAGTGAAGGTGATGACATTCGTCTGGAATGGAGAACTGCCGAAGAATCTAATCTCAAGATGTTTGTAGTTGAAAGAAAAACTCACAATAATGGGTTTATTGAGATTGGTTTTGTTACTCCAAAAGGATCAAATTCTTCTTACGTCTATGTCGATCAAAACGTTTATAAAACCACTGATCTGATTTTTATATACCGACTAAAGATAGTTGAAAATAACAACCAATTTTCTTACTCTAATGAAATTTCTGTTTCCCATAGCGTATCAGGCGTAAAAAGAACCTGGGGTAGCATCAAAGCTATGTTTAGATAAATCCTCTCTAGTTTTGCGTTATTCAGAATATCCGGTAAAATACAAAATCACAAATTCAACTTTAATTAAACTACTTGTAATAGTTCTTATTCTATTATTTTCTTTTTCTTGTCTAACCTCAAAAAGAGTTGCAAAAGCCGATAAAGAAATCACATTAAAGAAGAGTGAGGAAGTCAGAGTTTTATTGTCCGAATCAAAAAAAATCAAAATTGATTTTGATAATGAAACAGAAATAATAGACATTATTGGTGGAAGAAGCTCTATTAAAAAAAAATCATCGGTTCAATTCATAATTTCAAATAGTGGAATAAAGAGCTTACTAAAAGATAAAGAGATCTTTTCTAAAGAATTTTTAATTGTTCCTAAATCAAATAATTATCTTCTGTTCAACGGAAAAAAGTACAGGGGTTATTTTAAGATAATTTCAAATTCATCCTCGCTTATGTTGATTAATTATCTCAATATAGAAGATTATGTAAAGGGTGTAATTCTAAAAGAGATGCCTTTAGGAAAAGGTGAGGATAATTATGAAGCGATAAAAGCTTTTTCTATTCTTGCACGTACTTATGCAATGAAAAAAAAATTAGAGTCCAAAGAATTCTTTGATTTGTATGATGACATTAGAGATCAGGTTTATGGCGGAATGAGCAGTGAAAATGAAATTACTAATTCTCTGGTGGATTTTACAAAAGGACAGTTACTGTTTTATAATAAAAGTATAGCAACTGTTTTTTATCACTCAACCTGTGGTGGATATACCGAAAATGTTGAAAATGTCTTTAATTCCCATCCAATCCCCTATTTGATATCCAAGCAGGACAATAATCTACCAAACTGTAGTATTTCCCCAAGATTTGAATGGGAAGAATCGTTTAGTGAAAATATAATTATTAAAAGACTTTTAGAATCAAATTATATTTCAGATAGAAATTCCAGAATAAAAAGTATTGAAATTATTAGTCGGTTCAAGTCTCGCAGAATTAATGAATTAAAAATTACAGTGATTGAAAATAAAAAATTAAAAGAAGTATCTTTGTTCAGTAATAATATCAGATTTGTTTTAAAGAATTCGAAAGGCAGCATTTTGCCAAGTTCAAACTTTGATGTTCAAAAACAAAGTGGTGAGAAATATATTTTCAAAGGAAAAGGATTTGGTCACGGAGTCGGAATGTGTCAATGGGGCTCAATCAAACTGTCAAAAGAAGGAACTAATTTCAAAGAAATATTAAATTTTTACTTTCCTGAAACTGAAATAAAAAAAGTTTATGATTAAAACTGATTTACAAATTTATCTCGCTTCAAAATCTCCAAGACGAAGAAAACTATTAAAGCAACTAAATATTAAATTTAAGTCTTTCTCTGTTGATCTGGATGAAGTATTTGATAAAAATCAAACTCCATTGGAAAACGTCTTA
Organism: uncultured Ignavibacterium sp.; assembly: GCA_937942875.1. Lineage (GTDB taxonomy): Bacteria > Bacteroidota > Ignavibacteria > Ignavibacteriales > Ignavibacteriaceae > Ignavibacterium. Next base: position 2,290 of record CALEBT010000041.1, read on the forward strand.
AGAATTTGCAAAGAAAAAATGCAACTTGCCAAAAAAAAAGTTGATAATGGCATTATTATAACCTGTGATACAATTGTAATAATTAAAAATGAAGTACTAGGAAAACCAGTAGATAAAAAAGATGCTTATCTTTTATTGAAAAAACTAAGCGGAAAGACTCATATCGTTATTACTGCATATTCTATTTATAATTCGTTTTCAAAAAAACAGATAACCAGATTTGAAGAGACTAAAGTTACTTTCAGAAAACTTACAGATACTGAAATAATAGAGTATATTGAAACCGGCAGTCCGATGGATAAAGCTGGGGCTTATGGAATACAAGATGATTTCGGAGCAGTTTTTGTCAGTAGAATTGAAGGTTGCTATTATAATGTAGTTGGTCTTCCACTTTCAAAATTTTATCACGATTTAATTAAGATAATAAATTAGTGGAATTCCTCAGAAAAAAAATTTTTATAATAATTATCTTCGCTGGAATCTTATACCTGGCTTTTTCGGTCTATTCTGATTTTGAAAAATTATTATCATCATTTAGAAATTTTAATTTCATTTTGCTACCCTTGATTTTATTTCTTTCACTACTCAATTACTTATTCAGATTTTTTAAGTGGAATTACTATCTCGGAATCATTAATGTTCAATTAAATAAACGAGATTCAGTTATTGTCTTTTTAAGTGGATTTTTGATGAGTATTACTCCCGGAAAACTTGGAGAACTTTTCAAATCATTTTTGATTAAAAGAATAAATGGCACTTCAATTTCTAAAACTGCCCCCGTTGTCTTAGTAGAAAGAATCACAGATTTTCTTTCATTGGCATTTCTGGCTCTTATTGGTTCTTATTTCTTCAATTACGGATTTATAATTTCACTTTTAATGACAATCTTTTTAATTCTGATTATTATAATGATAACTAATAGTGGAATTTTTGAAATATTTTTAACTGCTATTTCCAAAATAAATTTTCTAAAAGACAGAGTTTCAAAGTTTCATCAACTTTTTGAATCCACAGAGTTATTATTGAAAATGAAACCCCTTTCATTCGCTTTAGTAATCAGTATAATCTCCTGGGGATTTGAATGCCTGGGATATTACTTAGTTATTACCAATTTCTCTGATGAGATTAGTTTACTCTGGTCTGCTTTTAGTTACAGCTTTAGTACGATAGTTGGGGCAATATCAATGCTTCCCGGTGGACTTGGTATTACCGAAGGTTCTATCTTAATTATGCTTAAAAACTCAGGATTAAAACTAAGTGATTCGACTGCAGTCACATTTATAACCCGCGCTTCAACTCTTTGGTTTGCTGTAATTATCGGAATGATAGCATTTATAATTTTTAATCATAAGTTTGGGGAAATTGAGATTAAAGATATAAATGATAAAAATTAGTCTGAACTTCCCGATCAGTTATATAACCCGAGCATTAGCCCTTCTTTCATATTTACATTAGACTCTCGTCCATAACTGCAAAATCATTCCCAATTCTTAATTCTAAATTCTACATTCTAAATTATACATTCTAAATTATACATTCTAAATTATACATTATTCATTCCCATATTATCTTGATTTTCATCGGCTTCAATGGTATTTTTTGAGTGTAAAAAAAAGGAGTTCATATGTCTCACGATAATAACAGTGGAAAAAGTTTTTTAGTTGGTCTATTAGCAGGTGGAGCAATTGGTGCATTAGTTGCATTATTATTTGCTCCTAAAAGTGGCAGAGAGCTTAGAGCAGATCTCAAACTCAAGGGCGAAGAATACTTAGACGAAGCCGAGAAATATATTTCTGAAGCCAGAGAGAAAGCAAGAGAATTGATTAATGAAGGTAAGAAAAGGTCTGAAAAGATTATCTCTGAAGCAAAATCAAAATCCCAGGAATTGATAAAAGATGCTGAAAAAATAATCAATGAAGCTAAGGAAAAAACCAGCGAAGTAATTACACATACGAAAGAGAAAATAGAGACTGAATCAGGTAGAATTTCCTCAGCATTTAAAGCCGGAGTTGATGCTTATAAAGAGTCTAAAAGTCAATCATAATGGAATTACTTAACCAGATTCTTTTTGCAATTTTATTAATATCAGCAGCTATGCTTTGCATAGCTCTGATATTTTATGTAAAAAGGATTGTAACCTCGGTTGAAGAATTAAACAAAGAAGTTAAAAACTTAAATTCATCACTTAATCCTCTCATCAAATCCACTGTTGAGCTTGCCCAAAATCTTAACGACTTTAGTCTTGAAGCAAAAGAACAGATGAAAGTTACTAAAAAAATAATCGAGGATGTAAAGTTAAAAGTTGAAAAGATTATTGAATTCGAAGAAAAATTGCGTGTTGGGATAGAAGATTTTACACAGCCGTTTTTGTCTAATCTTTACGCCTTGAAAAATGGAATAAGTGCTTTTTGGAGAAAAATCAAAGAAAACTAAACTTCATTTATTCATATCTTAATGTCTAGGAGGAAATCATCTTGAAAGAATATAGACCAGATTCAATTCGTAACATTGTTTTTATCGGACACGGGGGCTCCGGAAAAACTTCGTTGTCCGAAATTTTACTTTATACAGCTCACGAAATCAACAGAATTGGTACTGTCGCCGAAGGTAATACAATATCTGATTATTCACAAAATGAAATTGAAAAACAAATATCTATTTCTACTTCAGCTCTTCATTTCGAATGGGAAGGAATTAAGGTAAATTTACTTGATACTCCCGGTTACACTGATTTTGTTGGCGATGTTAAAGCAGCGTTAAAGGTATGTGACACTGCAGTAATGGTTCTGAAATCTGCTGAAGGAATCGAAGTAGGAACAGAATTAACTGGTAGTTTTATTAACGAATTTGCTCTTCCCTCTGCAATTATTATAAATAAAGTTGATAACGAACATTCAACCTTTTTTGAAACTTATGAAAAATCCAAGAAAAGATTAACAAGCGGAGCTACAATTATTACTTTTCCAGTTAAAGAAGGAGTAAATTTTAATTCAGTTATTGATATTCTGAAAATGAAAATGTTCGAGTATGGTGATCCGGGCAGTAGAAAAGTCAATATAACAGATATTCCTCCAGAACTGATAGATAAAGCGAATGAATTGAGAACATATTTAATTGAAAAAGTAGCAGAAGCCAGTGAAGATTTAATGAATAAATATTTTGAAGAGGGAACTCTTTCAGAAGAAGAAATCAAAACTGGTTTAAAGACTTCAATATTAAATAGAAGCATAACTCCTGTTTTTGCTCTATCAGCAACAAAAGCAGTTGGAATGAATAATTTATTAAACTTTATCTCCGACTTCTTTCCCTCCCCTGCTGATAGAGGTGGTGAAGAAGCATTTCTCACTGGGAAAAATGAAAAAGTTTTAGTTAAACCCGATCCAAATGGTGAGCCTGTTTTATTTATATTTAAAACTGTTTCTGAACAACACGTTGGTGAATTGTCGCTCTTTAAAGTATTCTCCGGAACATTAAAAGCAGGAATGGATCTGGTAAATCAATCAAATAGTAAATCAGAAAGGTTAAGTCAGATTTCAATAGTAAATGGAAGAAACAGAAAAGAAATTACACAGATTCAGGCTGGGGATATTGGTGCAGTTGTTAAATTGAAGGATACTCATACGAATAATACTTTAGCATCAAAAAATTTCGGTGTAACTATTACACCTATTCAATTCCCCGATCCAGTTATTCACGGTGCAGTTATTCCCAAAGCAAAAGGTGATGAAGATAAAATAGCTAATGGATTACATACATTACACGAAGAAGACCCTTCATTTACTGTAAAATATGACCCTGAAATTTCTCAAACTATAGTATCTGGTCAGGGTGAATTACAATTGGCACTAGCAGTTAAAAGACTTAAAGAAAGATATGGAGTTGATGTAGATTTAGTTGAACCAAAAATTCCTTACAGAGAAACTATTAAAGCTTCAGTCTCTGATGTTGAATACAAACATAAAAAACAATCAGGCGGTCGTGGTCAATACGGTCACGTTCACTTTAAAATGGAACCTCTTCCACGTGGTAAAGGATTTGAGTTTGTTGATGCAATTGTTGGTGGAGTTGTTCCGGGAAGATTTATTCCTGCAGTTGAAAAAGGAATTCAGGAAACTATGGCTAAAGGTGTTATATCAGGAAATAAAGTTGTTGATGTCAAAGTAACTTTGTTTGATGGCACTTATCATAGTGTTGATTCAGATGAAATGTCCTTTAAGATTGCCGCTTCAATGTGCTTTAGAAAAGGTTTTATGGAGGCTAAACCTTGTTTGCTTGAACCAATAAATGAAGTCGAAGTAAAAGTACCTGAAGAGTATATGGGCGATGTTATGGGCGATATTTCAGGACGAAGAGGAAAAATCCTTGGAATGGACTCAGATGGAAGTTTCCAGATAATTAAAGCTCTTGTTCCTTTAGCAGAACTTTACAAATATTCTTCTCAATTAAGAAGTTTGACTCAGGGACGTGGTATCTTCAAAACAAAATTTGACCACTACGAAGAAGTACCAAAAGAAGTTGAACAAAAAGTAATAGATGAATACAATAAATCCAGAGAAGAAGAAAAATAATTACATAATAAATTAATTTTATTTAAGGCTGTCTGATATTAAATTGGGCAGCCTGTTTTTTAAGTAAGAATTATGAAAAATTTGTGGTCACCCTGGCGTTCGAAATACATTGAATCATTTGCTAATCCAGATGAAAATAAAGGATGTATTTTCTGTAATATGATTTCAATGAATCCGAGTTCAGAGGATAATCTTGTTATTGAGCAAAATGATCTCTCTTTCACAGTGATGAATCTTTATCCATACAACAACGGTCATTTAATGGTTGTGCCTAAAAGACATTTGAGCAAGCTATCTGAATTAAACGAAAAAGAATTGTTAGAGTGCTTACAAAAATTACAGGAACTTGAAAGTGTTTTAATTGACATAATGAAACCTGATGGATTTAATATTGGAATAAATTTGGGTAGAGTCAGTGGTGCTGGAATAGATGATCATATCCATTTTCATATAGTACCAAGATGGAACGGAGATACTAATTTTATGCCTGTCTTAGGTGAAGTAAAAGTTATCTCACAGGATTTATTAAATACAAAAAAAATGATAATAGATAATTTGAAAAAGAAACAGAGTTAAAAGGATTTTTTATGAAATATACATTCTTGTTATTCCTTCTGATATTAGTTGCTTGTTCTAAAAATTATGAAAAGAATATTGCCGAAGCAGATAAACTAATCGAGCAAAGAGATTTCAAAAAGGCAGTTGAACTTCTAAAGGAAGCTGCGTCATCTGATGATGAGAAAATATCTTCAGTTGCACTGAGAAAACTTGGAGTAATTTATCAACAGAATAATTTGCCCGAAGTAGATTATAACGAATCACAATTAATAGCTCAACAATATTTCTACAAAGTGTTTGAGAAATTTCCCAAGTCACCGGAAGCACCTAAAAGTTTATTTATGTCTGCTTACTTATTAGCAAATGAATTAAAACAATTTGATGAAGCAACCAAACAATACAATTTATTTTTAGAGAAATATCCGGGTGATGAATTAGCTGCTTCAGCTAAAATAGAACTTGAAAATATTGGTCTTTCTCCTGAAGAAATTTTGAAGAAAAATATTAACAACTCTGATGCGAATTAGTTCTTCAGATTACAAAAATTTCTTAAATCCTACAACTATTTCAAAAATTAATAATTTAGAATTAAGAGCCAGATTAGTTGTTGAAGGATTTTTAATTGGTCTTCATAAAAGTCCTTATCACGGTTTCAGTATAGAATTCAGTGAACACAGACCTTATATGATTGGTGATGACCTAAAGAATATTGATTGGAGGGTTTTTGCTAAGACCGAAAAATATTTTATAAAACAGTATGAAGAAGAAACCAATCTTAAAGCTTATATAATTCTTGATTCCAGCCGTTCGATGTCTTTTACTTCTCAATCAGGAATGAATAAATTAGATTATTCGAAAACATTGGCAGCATCCTTAGCATATTTATTAGTCAAACAAAGAGATGCAGCTGGTCTTATTAATTATTCTAACAGAGTCGAGCATATTCTTATTCCAAAAGCAACAAAGAATTATTTGACAGAAATTATTAAAGTTTTGAGTTCAATTCAGCCGGCTGATGCAACTAATACGGCATTTGCACTCACAGAGCTTGCAGAGAAAATAAAAAGAAGAAGTCTTGTAATTATTATTTCTGATTTCTTTGATGAATTGGATAAAACGATTAAAGCACTTAAAAACTTTTCTTACCTTAAAAATGAAGTTATTGTCTTTCAGATTCTGGATCCGATGGAGCTGAATTTTGGATTTCAGAATGATTCTGTTTTTGTGGATTTAGAAACAAATGAGAAAATAAGCACCCAACCATATCAACTCAGAAAAGCTTATCAGGATGCAATGAAAGAATTCACGGATAAAATCAAATACGAATGCCTGAAAGCAAACTTTGATTATAATTTAATTCAAACTACAGAATCATTTGATAAAGCCCTTTTTAAGTTTATTCAGAAAAGAAAAAGGCTATATTAAATTTTTGATTTCCTGATAAAAATCCTCAGAAATTTTCTCTGCCATATCTTTTGTTTTAGCTTCTGCAAGTATTCTTATAATCGGTTCTGTATTAGATTTTCGTAAATGTACCCAGTAATCCTCAAAATCTATTCTCAATCCATCATCTGTATTTATTTGATTTTCGGAATACTTTTCAATAAGCTGATTTACAACTTCATCAGGTGACTTTGTCAATTCTATTTTCTTTTTTGAAATAAAATATTGCGGAAGACTTTCCTTTAATTCTGAAATAGTGATTTTATTTTCACATAAGTTTTGAAGGGTTAATGCTATCCCGACCAACGCATCTCTACCATAATGAATTGCCGGAAAAATAACTCCACCACTTCCCTCTCCACCAATTATCGCATCTACTTCTTTCATTTTCTTTACAACGTTAGCCTCACCAACAGGAGCTCTGAAAACATTACAATTGAAATCTTTTGCAATATCTTCAACTGCTCTTGTAGTTGATAAATTTATTACAACATTTCCCTTTATTTTTGATAAAACATATTTAACACATTGAGCAATTGTATTTTCTTCACCAAAGGGCTCACCTTTTTCTGTAATAAGTACAAGTCGGTCAACATCCGGATCAACCACAATTCCTAAATCAACATTGTTGTTTTTTACCACTTTGAAAGTATCAATAAGGTTTTCTGGTAATGGTTCAGGTAATCTCGGGAAAATACCTGATTTATCACAATTAAATTCAATTACATCGCATCCGAGGAGTGCTAATAATTTTGGTACAGAGTAAACTCCGGCACCATTAACGCAATCGAGAAGTACTTTGAACTTTCGTTCCTTAATTTTTTCTACATTAATTATTTCAAGATTAAGTATGGCTTCAATATGTTTATCTATAGCTTCAAAATATTCAGTTCTTTTTCCAATCCTCTCCCACGAATTATAACTCTTTTGTTTATCTAAAAAATTTATCAAAATTTTATTTTCATCCGGAGAAAGAAATTCACCAGTTCCATTCAATAACTTAAGTGCATTCCATTCATTTGGATTATGAGATGCAGAGATTGCAATTCCTCCTTGCGCTTTTTGATCTTTGACAGTAAACTGAACTGTCGGTGTTGGAACAATTCCAATATCTACAACCTCAAGTCCTTTTGACAGAAGTACTCCTGCTACAATATTTTTCACCATCTCACCCGTTATTCTTGAATCCCTTCCGACAATAACTTTTCCTTTTTGAATAAATTCTGAATAAGCATAAGTATAATTTGTGATCACCTCAGGAGTTAAAGTCTCTCCAACAACTCCTCTTATTCCTGATACACTTACCATAAGTTTTGACATAAATTACCTCAAGTAGTTTTAATTTCTGATTTAAGTTTTTCAATTTTAGAAATATATTTTTTAACATCGAATTTTCTCTCAGCTCCGTTGCGATTCATATAACGGATTTTTCCGAAAATTTCTCTTTCAAACCAAGGTCTATCGTGAACTCCACCAATAGACCACGCACAACCGGTATATCCATTTGGATCTCTTCCATCAAATTCATATCTATCATTAAGATAGATTGCAATTCTTAATGCTTCTTCAGGAGATTCAGTCCATTCAAGAATTTTTTTTGCCCAATACATCCTCATATAACCGTGCATTTTACCTGTTATCACCATTTCAGATTGAGCTGCATTCCAGAGGTCATCGTGTGTTTTTGAAAACTCTAAATCCTGCTCTGAATAGATAAATTCTCTTTCATCTTTTCTGTGCTGGTTGAGTGAAGTTTTTGCCCAATCAGGAAAACCATTAACATTATCATAATTAGTATTAAAATAACAGAAATTATCAGACAATTCTTTTCTGATTATTAACTCCTCGAGAAATGCTAACGAAGACTGATGATTAGGAAATAATTGTTTAACAATCAAAGCAATTCGTTGAGAAGAAATTTGTCCGAAATGAAGATATGGTGAAATATTTGACAAACCATCAAGACTTGGATCATTTCTTATTTCGTGATAATTCTCAAACTTTTTATTTATAAAATTATTAAAAGTATTAAATGCCTCATCTTCTCCTGATTGAAAGAACGATACGGGTTTAACTTTATTATCAACATTTAATTCAGAATAAATTTTTTTCCAATCAGTTCCATCACAATCAAAATTACTATTATTCATAGATTTTAACTTTGGTATATCAACAAGAAATTCATCTAAGAGCTTATTTATTTTTGGTCTGATAGTGTATGCAGCGAATTCTTGTTTATTTGATGCAACCAAACAAGGAACGATGTTATGAGTATCAACTTCATAGAAAGGAATTTTAATCTTTTTTGCAATCTCTCTTTTCCAAACTCTTTTTATTTTCAAAGGGTCAAAATCACAAACTAAAGTATTTGCCTTGTTAGTTTGAATAAAATCAGGGATTGTGTCTTGTGGTTCACCTGAAAGCAGAAAGAATGAAATATTAAAATCCTGTAGTTTTTTTTCAACCTTTTGTAAACCTTTAAGTAAGAAATCATAGTGTCTAAGTGTTGCACCGAGAAAACTCTTAACCAAGGAAAAAACTACTACAAGACTAACTTTATTCTCTAATGCTAAATGCTGAGCAAACAACAAAGCATAATTATCTGAAACTCTTTGGTCTCTGCTCATCCAATAAATGACAGGACCGTTTCCTTCTTCACCTTTCTGAAGTAATCTTACTCTTTTATCAAAGTTCACGATAAAAATAAATATTTGAGACTTTTATCTTGATAATGACCATTCTCGGATAATTCTTTTATCCTCATCACTTAATTTTCCTTTTGGGTTAAAAATACGATAACTCCAAGGAGGCATTCTTTCCTTCAAGACTTCTTCCCAGATTTCTTCCTTGATTTTATCTTCTTTCATCGAGTGGTAATCCCATTCAGTAAAATTAAGATGCTCCCTTCCTTCTTTAACATCATAGGAAATTAAAAAAGACACAGGAGCTACTTTTGAATACCATTTCCATTCCGTTGAATTAGAATGGCAATCATAACAAGCTCTGACTAATACTTCTTTCAAATTATTCGGCATTGGCATTTCTTGTTTTATAGGAGGATTACTTCTTTCAACAGGAATAAACTGAATACCTGCCAATACAATCAGTAAAAAGATTATAAACTTTTTCATAATAATTCCTTAATTAGTTATTTAATAATTTTATAGCTTTATTGACAATATTATCAACAGTAAAGCCAAATTTTTCAAACAATATTTTTTCCGGTGCTGATGCTCCAAAAGATTCAATGGTTATAGCAATTCCCTTTTCACCAATATATTTTTCCCAACCGAACTTTCTGCCAGCTTCTATTACTATTCTGTTATTAATATTAACCGGAAGGATTTGATTCTTATATTCATCACTTTGTAATTCAAAAATTTCCCAACTTGGAAAACTTATAACTCTAACTCCATAACCTTTTTTTTCTAGTTCCTCTGAAGCATTTAATGCCAGTTCAACTTCAGAACCTGATGCCATTAAAATTAAATCTATTCTGTGAGAATCTTTTAAGATATAAGCGCCAAAATTTAATCCTCGTTGATGAGCTAACTTTCTTCGGTCTAATGTTTTAACTTTCTGACGTGTTAAAATTAATGAAATCGGACCACCTTTATGTTTAATCGCAAATTTCCAGGCTTCAACAACCTCATTAGCATCGCACGGACGAAGAACAATGTTATTTGGAATAGCTCTTAATGAAGCAAGATGTTCTATGGGCTGATGAGTAGGACCATCTTCCCCCAGACCAATACTGTCGTGAGTAAATACGTAAATTACCTTGATTTCCATTAAAGCAGACAATCGTAATGAAGGTTTCAAATAATCAGAAAAAATCAGAAAAGTTCCACCAAAAGGAATTAAATTCGAATGTAGAGCAATTCCATTTAACATTGCTGCCATAGCGTGCTCTCTAACTCCAAAATGAATATTTCTTCCACTTCTATTGTATAAACTGAAAACACCAGCATCTTTTACATAAGTATTATTTGATTCCGAAAGATCAGCACTTCCACCAATTAAAAAAGGAATTTGTTTGCTTAATTCCGAAATAACTTTTCCAGAAGCTTGTCTTGTAGCCATTGATTCGGTAAAAAAAGGCAAATCATTTTCCCATTCATTATTTATTTTATTCTCAAGGAACTGATAGAGTAAATCCCTTTTCTGAGGGTATTGTTCAGAATATTTTTCAACTAATTTTTTCCAATTCTCTTCTGATTTAATACCATTTATCTTAACTTCTTGAAAATGCATTTTTACTTCTTCTGGAACATAAAATTCTTCTTCCCAACCCCAATTAAGATTTCTTTTGGTTAATTTAACTTCCTCTTCTCCTAAAGGTGAACCGTGAGATGAAGATTTATTTTGTTTATTAGGACTTCCATAACCAATTATACTTTTACAAATTATTAGAACTGGTTTATCAGAATTTTCGATAGCTTTGTTTGTTATCTCACTCAATTCTGCAAGATTATTTACATCATTTATTCTAAAAACATTCCAGTGATAAGCCAAAAATCTTTTTTCAACATCATCTGAATAGGCAAGATTTGTCTCACCGTCTATTGTAATTCCGTTATCATCATAAAAGAAAATTAATTTTCCTAATTTCTGATGACCGGCAAATGAAGCAGCTTCGTGAGAAATGCCTTCCATTAAATCACCATCACTGCAAAGACAAAAAATGAAATGGTCAAAAATTTTAATTTCATTTTCATTAAAAAGTGAAGCGAGATAATCTCTGGCAACCGCCATTCCAATAGCAGTAGCAAAGCCTTGCCCAAGAGGTCCGGTTGTCATTTCAACACCAGGTGTGTGTTTATATTCAGGATGCCCGGGTGTTTTACTACCCCATTGACGAAAAGATTTCAAATCATTTAATGAAATATCATAACCACATAAATGCAAAATCGAATAAAGCAACATACTCCCGTGCCCGGCAGATAAAATAAATCTATCTCTGTTTATCCAATTTGGGTTAGCAGGATTATGTTTAATTACATTTTTATATAGATGATACACTATCGGTGCACAACCAAGTGGCATTCCCGGATGTCCTGAATTTGCCTTTTGAACAGCATCAATAGAAAGAGTTCGTATTGTATTTATAGAGAGTGTCCTGATTTCTGAATTAGTCATTTAAATCTCGTTTTAATTTGCAATTTAATCTGATGTGAGAAAATTATTTATCAAATCTCTGACTTTTTCCATTTCACAATTAACAGCAAGATGACCACAATTATTTTTCAAAACTACGAGTTCAGACTTTGATAGCTCAGCAAACAGAATTGCATTATCAGGATTTACCATCATATCACTATCAGAGACAATAATTAACAGTTTTGATTTGATTTGTTTTGCAGCTGCCTCTAAATCATTATTATACTCACTAACTATATCATAAGATACAATTGCTTTTAGTTGAGTCAAATAATTTTCTAATGTGTAAATAGAATCTGGTTCTTTATAAAATTTATTAAAGTATGAGTTAAAATCTGAAACCGGAATTGTTTTATTTAAGTAATTTGGAGTTCTGGATATTAGTGCTGTAATCATATCCATAAAAGCTTTTATATTTATCTTAGAAGCATTTAATGAAATAAGATATTCTGCTAAATTAATTTGAAGATTTGTCCATAGTAAATCAAATGTACTTAATCTAGGAGATGAAACATAAGACACAATTCTTTTTGCATAATTAGGATATTTAATTGCAAAGTGAAATGCTGTCATTCCACCCATCGAACCTCCTACAATTCCGAATAATTTATCAATTTTTAAGTATTGAGTTAATGCTAAGTAATATACTTTGGTTAAATCATCGAAACTAATTTCAGGAAACGATTCATAATTAGATGGTGAAATAGAGTAACCATTACTTAAAGCATCTATAGAAATAATACAAAATTTATTCGTATCAATAAAAGAATATTTCGATAGCAACACTCCAATGTTTTCAGAATTACCACCTAACCAAGTCGGGAAAAATATAATATTAGAACTATCTTTATTTGATTTTCCAAAAACTCGGTAAGTAACGTAACAATTTTTAATTGTATCATTACTATCAGTAATAAAATCATCCATAGACAATTTTTGCAAAGGATAATCAGAAGCAATGTTTTGTGAAAAGCTAAGTTGAGTAAAACAAATTGATAAAATTACAATAAAATATTGCATAACGATAGTAATTAAAGTTTATAAAAGTCTTTGCAATTTTAATAAAAAGATTAGAATAAATTGGAATGATAAAAATTATTATTGATGATGAATTTTGAGTGATATAAGTAATTGTCGGAACGGCGGGATTTGAACCCGCGACCACCTGAACCCCATTCAGGTACGCTACCGGGCTGCGCCACGTTCCGAATTATAGTGAGTTATATATTTCTTCAAGTGCTTTTCTTATTTCTAATAGCTCTTTTTTAAAGTTCTTTTTATCAGGACTTTCCTTTAAATAATTTTCATCTTTAATCTCTGAGCTTTTAGTTTCTTTTTCGAGAGCAATTTCATTTATCAAATCAACATCGGAATTTTCATTAAGAATATTTTTTGCACCTTCAATAGTGTACTTTTTATCACGAAGCAAAGATTTTATTTTTAATATAACGTTAATGTCTTTATTCGTGTAAATCCTATTCCCAGCACGGTTTTTTTGAGGGCGTAATTGTTCAAATTCTGTCTCCCAATATCTTAAAATATATTGTTCTACCGAAGTTAACTTGCTAACCTCACTAATAGAATAATATAATTTTTTAATTGATAAATCTTTCATTAAATAAATAGATGGTTAAATCTCAGGTAAAAATAAGTAATTGATTAAAAAATAACAAATTAACTATTTAATAAGGGAATTTAGCTTAGCTAAGTCTAAATATCAGACAACTTTAGAATTGAGTAAACAGCGGCAAAATAGCCATAGTGTTTTATTCCAGAGATATAGCCATCACAACTTGTCGCCGTTATTAGATTTTGTCTGAATGACTCTCTTTTTGATAAATTTGATAAATGAACTTCAATTTTGGGAATTTTTATTAAATCTAATGCATCTTTTATGGCAACAGAAGTATGAGAATATCCACCCGGATTTATAATTAAGCCATCAAAATCTTGAGAATTTTGAATTTTGTCTATAATGCTTCCTTCATCATTTGCCTGAAAAAATTGAAATTCAATTTGAGGAAATTCTTTGATTAATTCACTATTTATTTCATCCAGGGTAAGCTCACCATAAACTGTTCTATCACGTAAACCTAACAAATTCAAATTTGGTCCATTTATAATTAATATTTTCATCAAATTTCCGTTAATTCTTCGATTATTTCTCTAAGTTTTGGATTTATGTACAAATCCTCGATTCCAAGTTCTTTCAGGGCTGTTGCTAAAATAGTAGCTTTTTTCTGAGTGGGAGCAAATTTATTTATTATTATTATTTTTTTTTCTTTAACCACACAATAACCACCCTTAAAATCACCTTTTTCGAATCTGACCGATACACCTAATTTAATAGCGATTTCTTTTAATTCATTTATTAAAAGTTCAAATTCTTTCTCTTTAATTTTCAATTTTCCCTCTTTTGTCAAGTGGTTTGAAAACTATTAAAACAGCAGTAATCATATGCAGTATTAAACTTGCTATTGGAAAACTTGATAAAGATTGAATTCTTTTCTCATATAAAGATAAAATACTTGTCGAATCGCCAATTCTGTAAAATAAATACTCAAATAATTTAATATCAATCAGAGATAAGTAAATTTCGAAAGGAAGACATAGAAAGACGATTGCTAAACTTATAAAAAGCCATCCCATTTTCTTAATATTCTTTCCAATATAAATTGTATAAGCTATTATAAATATTATAAATATAGTATATGAAACAAAAGAAACTGAAAATAAAGGAACGAGTTGATATGATATCAAATTAACAGTTTCAGGTACTATCTGATTTTTCAGGGATATTCTACCAAATTCATCTGATTGGAAAAAATAATAAATCGTTAAGATTTTTGTGATTTGAGATCCCAACCAAACTGATCCCGAAATAAGTATTATTGATTGCAGAAGCTTATTGATTATTTCGGATTTTATTTTATTCATATTTATAAATTTTATTTAAACTCTTCTTCTGAATCCTTCACCCATTACTTCGTGAACATTGTGTATCGTAACGAAAGCCAAAGGATCAATGTCTTTAATAATTTTTAATAATTTAACTAATTGCTTGATGGTTACAACTGTAACCACAACTTCTCTTTCTGTTCCAGTGTATAATCCCCGTGATTTAATAGCAGTGGCTCCACGATTTAACTGACTCAATATTGCTTCAGATATTTCTTTATTTTTATCAGAAATTATATGGACTGATCGTGCATAATCAAATCCATCAATAATTGCGTCAACAATCTTTCCAGAAACAACTAAAAGAAATAAAGCATAAAGAGTCAAAACTAAAGCTGGTCTTTGATCTGCAAGGTTTTTAATATCAATAATAAATCCTGCAAAAAGGATAACAAAGAAATCAATAAGAATAATAGCCATTCCTGGTTTAATTCCAAATCTCTTATTTAGTATTGCTGCTACTATATCTGACCCTGCTGTAGTTCCTTTGAACTTGAATATCAAACCCAAACCTATTCCAAGAAAAGTAGCACCTAATAAAATCAAAAACATAAAATCATTATTGTACAAATCTGTTATAGTTTGACTTTTGTGAAGTGGAATTCCACCAATTATTGGAGTTTCTCCTCGGAAAAAATCAATGAAGAATGCATTGAGAGTAAAACCATAAAAAGTTTTCACCCCAAATTCTTTCCCTAACTCTTTTACGCCCCATAAATATAATGGAATGTTTAACAACCAAATCATTACTCCAACCGGAATAGTTTTCGACGAAAGATAATGAATAGCCATAGATAACCCACTGACACCGCCGGGGACAACTTTTGCATCAACCAGAAAAACACCTATTCCGATTGCCATTATTGCAGCACCTAAGGTTATAAAAAAATAATCTATGATGGTTTGATATCTTGATTCTTTAAACATATAAATCATATAAATTTCTTCATCACAAATTTATATTATTCGGGGTGTAATTAAAACTTTGGTCGAATATCGAAGATTTTAACTAGATTCGTTCAAATTTTCTAGGTTGGGGTTTAGTGCCAGATTAATTTTACTAATGATAGGTTCCATACTTTTTTCAGCTTTTTCTTTTAAACTGTTTTCATTCTCTAACTTTTCTTTCGTTAAATCTTCAATTCTTTTGTCAATCAGTTCAATTTTTGTATTATGTTCTTCTGTTAATGCAGAGATCTTTTTATTAAAATCTTTACGAATAAGTTCAATATTAAATTCTTTTTCTCTTTTGAGTTGTGCAATTTTTCTCTTCAGATTTTGCTGATAATTACTTTTTTCGATGAAAACAAGCATTGAATATATTAAGGATATAATTATACCAACTAAAAAAGTAATTGCTGCCCATTTTATTCCTTCAATAATCAGATAACTCATTAAAGAATATGCTTTACTGCTGCTGTCATAATCAAAATTAAAATAATTTGCCAGAATTGCCAGTAAGAAAACAAAAATTGAAGTAATAAAATTATAAATCATAGAATTTTGTAAAGCCTCAACAGGATTAAACTTAGAAACTAAATCCACATTTGATAATAAGTACTCTGACTCTGAAATAGCGCTAGTGATTGATTCATCAAAAAGTTTAATTGACTCCTGCATTTTGAGTTCAGCCTGCTCTTTTGATTTAATCAATTCATCTTCCAATTCTTTCTTTTTGGTTTGAAATTCTTTTATTCTTCTATCATAATCACCGATCTTTTCATACATTTCAGAGTAAAACTTTTTCTTAATGTTTTCTTTGAGATTTTCAACTAAATCCAAAAATATTTTTTCAATTAAAGGAATTATTAGTTTGAAGAAAACAGAATTTATATTGTTTTTATCTGAAAAAATATGATTCAAGAAAATCAGGTTAGAGACTAAAGATTCATCAAGATATTCTACTAAATTTATTTCATTTATTGCGCCGATTCTTAGTTCAATTTTGTCAAAAGTAATCTTTTTGTCAAAGTGATTGGATAATACCTTATTAATGATTTTATTACTGGCAGCTAAATCATTTAAATTAAATATATTAGGTAATGTTGGATTTTGCAAAAAATAATAGAATTGATTCAGATTATTTTTTTCCAATGCATTTTTAATCTTTTCTAAGTCAACAGAAAGAATTTTGTTTAATGAATCCTCAACTTTGTCTTGTTGATTTAATTTTGTATATAAAATGCATCTTAAAAAATGAGCATTAACACCTTTAGGATTTGTTTGCAAAGAAATATTTAATTTCTCTTCTGCTTCCAGCCAATTCTCTAAATTAAAATAAACATATGATTTATAAAGATTTACAAAATAAGTGAAAATCTTTTTACAAGATTTTGAAGGATCTAAATAAACAAGTAAATTCTCTGCTTCATTCAGCTCCCTTAATGCCAATTCATAATTGATTGAATTTTTATAATACAAAAAAACTATTGATTTAAGTAATGGTATCAGAATATGATTTATTCCAAAGAAGGATTTAGTCAATCCCAAAAATAATTTTAGGTTGATCTCACTTTTATTTGTATCTTCTTCAAGAAATATCTTGGAAAAATGTTTTTTAAGTTCAATGTGTTTAGGTCTGAATAAAGATAATTTTTCTTTGAATTCATTTTCAAAAGTAATTATATAAGGATTGTCCCAAACCCAAAGTAGCGGAGTATCTTTTTCATCTATAAATGGCTCTGAACTCAAGGGATTATCACAATTCGAAAAGAATTGTTTCATCTCAATTATTTTTTCTGCAGGAGATTTATTACCGCTTGTAAAATTATCGAAATATAATTTTCTTACTCGGTTAAACTCCACCCTTTCAAGTTCAGAACTTGATGAAGCATTAAGTAATATTTCTTCTTCTCTAATCAATCTTCATATACTTTTTATCCAATTATCGGTTTTTTTTACAATAAGTTGAGTTTTAATTAAAAATTAAAATGTGTTTCTTCAATAAAACTTAAATTTACTTTAAGAATGAAAATCTTTTTTTTTAATTTTGAATAAAACATTAACTTTTTAAGGCAGAATACTGACTGTGAATCTCTCATTTTTCATTTTCTCGAAATTCTTTAAATCCAGCCGAAAATCGGGATTCCTTGGCTTAATTTCAATTATTTCCACTATTGGAATTTGTCTGGGAGTTTCTACCTTAATTATTGCTTTAAGTGTAGTTTCAGGTTTTGAAAAAACCTTAACGACTAAGATTATAGAAATGGATTCACATATTAAAATTTTCTCTGTTGACCACAGAATTAATCTTAAGTTTGCAGATATTGGAAGAATATTTGAAAATTATAAAAGTAACTTTGATTATGTTTCTCCTAATTTGAACAAAACAGTAATAATCAGTAAAAAAGGAAATTCTGACGGAATTACATTAAAAGGAATTGGTAACCTTAATTATTTGGAAAAGATAAAATCAAATTTGGTTGAAGGAAATTTTAATATTGAGAATAAAAACCAAATTATAATCGGAAAGTCTTTTGCAAAGCGTTTATTTCTAAAGGTTGGTGATAAAGTTTCGCTCTTCTCATTAAATAATTATTCTAAAAATAATTTTGATGAATTTCCTGATATAGAACAATTCACCGTATCCGGAATTTATGAAAGTGGGATTACAAACTACGATGATATTGTCGCCTTTACTGATTTAAGAACAGCCCAAGAATTTTTGATAAATGGTAATGACCTTATAAATGAAGTTGATATTAAATTAAAAAGTTTAGACAACATTCAACTTATCGTATCAGAAATCAGAGATAATTTGAAATATCCATTATATGCACAAAATATTTTTGAGATGCACAGAAACATTTTTACCTGGATTGAACTTCAAAAAAAACCTATTCCAATCGTTCTTAGTTTTATAATTATAGTATCGGTTTTTAATATTATAAGCACTTTATTTCTCATAGTAATTGATAAAACTTCAGCAATAGGTATTCTAAAATCATTAGGCTTAAAAAGAAATCAAATTTTATTTCTTTTTCTTTTTCAAGGAATGAAAATTAGTTTCTATGGAATAATATCCGGAAATTTACTTGCATTATTACTTATGCATATTCAAAAAACATTTAATATTATCAAAGTTCCCTCCAGTATTTATATGGTAACAAATATCCCTTTCGATTTTTCCATTAACATATTTACATTAGTTTCATTTACAACAATAGGATTGGCTTTTTTAGCTGCTTTGTCACCCAGTATTGTATCCTCAAAAATTAATCCAATCAAAGCCATAAAATTTCAATGAAGCTTGAAACATTTATATCCAAAAGATATTTTATATCAAAACACAAGATTAACTTTATTACTATAATTTCGATCATTTCAACCTTAGGTATAATGATTGGCGTAGCATCATTAATTGTAGTCTTATCTGTTTTTAATGGATTTGGAAGTCTTGTCGAATCTTTTCTTACGAGTTTAGATCCTGATTTAAGAATTGACTTCTTTCAGAACAACAATGAGTATGTTTCTGCTGCCGATTCATTATTAAAAAATAATAATGATATAAAAACCTATACACCATATTTAACATCAAGAGTTCTTATAGAAAGCAGATATGCTCAATCAGTTGTAAATCTAAAGGGAATAGAATCAGAGAAATTTTCTGAATTATATGACTCTTCTAAAATAATTTTTTATAAAAGTGATTTAAATAATATTTCCATTCCGGGTATTTATCTGGGAATTATTCTTGCCAATGATTTACAAGTTAATTTGGATGATACAATCAATGTTTTTGCACCATCTTCAATGAATAGTTTCTTAAATAGTTTTAGCCCAATAAAAAGTAGAGCATTTTTTGTAAAAGGAATTTTCTATTCGCAGAATAATCAATACGATAAAAACTTATCAATTATTGATTTGAATTCCGCACTTTCCCTTTTCGGTTCATCCAAACCAATACAAGGTTTTGAAATATCTCTTAGTGAAAAAGACAAAATAGGAAAGCTAAAGGATGAGTTAGAGAATAACTTAAATTGGAAAGCAGAAGTATTAGATAAATATGAAATTCATAGTGAATTATTTTCAGTGATGAAGATTGAAAGGTGGGTTGCATACTTATTATTATCTTTAATAATAGCTGTTGCCTCTTTCAATATTTTAAGTTCTTTATTAATGACTGTGCTTGAGAAAAAAAGAGATATATCAATTATGAAATCTTTTGGAGTTTCAGAAAAATCAATATTAAAAATTTTCTTAAATGAAGGTGCTATAATAGGAATTGTCGGAACTATTTTAGGAACGATTTTAGGTTTAGTGATTTGTTGGCTGCAGATAGAATATAAAATTTATCCTTTAGATCCTACTCAATACAAAATTGATAGTCTTCCGCTTGAAGTTCGAATAATTGATTTTTTTACTGTTGCATTTGCTTCAATGACTTTGTCAATTATTTCTGCCTCCTTCCCTGCTTCAATAGCATCAAAAACTAACCTTATTGAAGGAATTAAATGGGAATAATTTTATGAAAGTTTTGTTGGAAGCAAAAAATATTTACAAATCGTTTAGAAATAATTCTAGTAATATTTTAGAAGTTCTTAAGAATGTTAATCTATCAGTTTTGGAAAATAAAATTTCAATAATTGTCGGAGCATCTGGCTCAGGGAAATCGACTTTACTTCATATTCTTAGTGGTTTAGATGAACCAGATTCCGGTGAAGTAATTTTTATGGGCAATAATATCCATAAATTTAAAGGTGATGAATTATCTTATTTCAGGAATAAAAATATCGGCTTCGTATTTCAATTCCATCATCTGCTTCCGGAATTTACTGCAGTTGAAAATGTTGCAATTCCTTATATGGTTGATGGAAAGAATCTGAAAAAAGCATTGAAGAGATCTGAAGAAGTATTAAATCTCGTTGGAATGTCTGATAGACTTAATCACAAGCCAGCAGAATTATCTGGCGGAGAACAACAACGAGTAGCGATTGCCAGAGCTATGGTTAATGATCCAAAAGTAATTTTTGCTGATGAACCAACCGGAAATCTTGACTCTAAAAACAGTGAATCAATTCACGAACTATTTCTAAAATTGAGAGATGAACTCGGAAAAACTTTTGTGATTGTAACTCATAATACCCAACTTATTCAGCTTGCCGACATCATTTTTGAGATAAAAGATGGTATGATACAAAATGTATAAAACTTACTTATTTGTAAAAAATAGCCAGCCAAATTGTTTTTTCAGAATCTGAAGTTTTTTCAACTCTATGCTTTTTGTGAGCAGGAATTATTAAATAATCATTTCTTTTCAAAGTTATATCTGTGCCATCTTCAAATTTAAGATTAGCCGAACCTTGCAGGACCATAACAAATTCATTTTCATCCTGGTCATACCAAAAATTTTCAGAAGATGAATGATTATCAGAAATTATTCTTTCAACTCGCATTATATCGGAGTTAATTAAAACTTCAATCATCTCCTCCTGCAAATGATCCGGAATATTATCAAGGAAGTTTTTCTTAAACATTTTTTATTAAAAAGCTAGTTTCATTTTTAAGACAGCAAAAGTTATAATCTGCTTCTCATTATTTGATAACTTGATTTCTTTTTCCATTCTAAGAATTAAATCAAATATTATTTCATTTACAGGCTCAAAGTAAATTCCTAAAGTGTAAAAAGTGTAATTCCATCTTTCACCATCCAGAAATAGAGCTGTTTTATTTGGCATTAAATCCGGATGACTGAAATAAATATCTCCTCCAACGTTTTTAATTAAGTTTCCATTATTATCGTATTCATTCTTCCCTTTCCTGACAAAAGAAACATCACTCCAAAATCTTATTCTTTCACTAAAGTTATAAGTAAGTTTTAATAAAATCTCATCTGCATTTGGTCCGATTCGGTGACCAAGATTTTGTCCAAAAGAAGTGTAAGTATTTTTTGGATCAATATGTGTGTAAACATAAGGTCGTATTTTGGTGTACTCGCATATAAACGATAAATCTGAAATACTGAATGGCTGATACCAAAAAGCTCCGATTTGATAAGCTGTTTTATTTGTATATCTGTCAAAGTCTTGAAGATTACTTAATATATTTTCGTCCAGAAAAAATGTTGCCTGAAGCTCTAAATTTTCTATTGGATTAGTTTTAAAGTCAATAAATACATTTCCATTATCACGGTCCTGAATATCCATTTCAATAAATTTATAAAATGCAATTGGGGATAAATACCCTAATTCAAGTCCTCTCCCTGAATATATTATTGATTCACCGATTCCAAATTCAAAATTCTCGAATGCTAACTTAAGTTTGTTTATTGCTATAAATTTAGTAAAACGATCTTCTCTTTTAGGTAAAAATTCACCAACAGTTGATGCGTGAATTGATGTGATATGAAAAGGTTTATAATCAAAGTCAAATTTAATAAAATCTAATGTTGGATTATTACCACTGATTATGAGCTTATTTCCGTAACCATATCCAAAAGTAAAATCCTCTCTACCAAGCTGAACAGCAATATCCATATTGGGATAAGGTTTTGAATTCAATCTTAAATATCCGTAAGTAAAACCATAATTACCTATATTTTCAATTTTTTCAACCCATTTAAAATTACTCAACAATCGGGGCTCAATTTTTTCAGCAAGAAAAAAGTTTCCACTTACTCCACCTTTTATAACTGTAAGATTGTAACCTAAATTGTCAAATACAGTACCACGTAATCTGAAGCCAATATCATACAAATTAGAATTAGTCGTTGGAGATGGATAAAGTTTTTGACCGTGATAAAGATGTCCAATTCCCTCCAAAAAGATACTGTTCTGTTCTTCTGCTGAAGCATATAAATACTTTTTCTTATTGGAAAAAATATTTGAAATACCACTAAAAAAGTTTTCATTCGGATTTAATAATTGTGATGCTTCATTGTTGTCCAAATTATCTGAAAGTTCATCCCTGAACTTTTTCAAACTTTTCTTTTCTGTATCACTAAGTAATTCTGATTTTTTCTCTATTTCATTCAAATGATTCAATATTTGATTTCTCGAAAGGACTAAATTATCATCCTTCAGATAGTGAATAATTTTCTTCACTCTCATTTCTTTTAAAAAAGTATAAACTTTATGTTCAACAGGAAGATTATCTTCCTGACCAAACAACTGAAAGGATATAATAGGTATAAGAGTAATGAAGAAGTGAATATATTTTATATTCATTTTTCTCTTTTCACAAAAAGATTTTTTAATCAACAAGAAAAAGATATTTTTGTGCTAAAAATAATAAAAATCTATGCGACCTATTTATCTTTTTATTGAAAAAAATGGTTTTACGCGAAAAATTATGATAGATATGGCTTATCTCTCATCTAAGAAGAAGATCCGATTGCCAAAATATTTATTCGAAGAGGGGCTTTATTTCCTTTACCCGGAATCTAAAAATAGATCTCTTATTAGTAAGTATGAGCTAACTAAAGACAAAATAATCAAAGAAGATCAGCATTTTTATTACTTTAAATTTCCTTTCTCAATTAAAGATATATCTGAAGTTTCAAATTAAAACTTTATGAAAGTATAATTATGCGCTGTTTTTTCATTCTCTTAACAGTTTTATATTCAGACTTTATTACAGCTCAGATTGAGGTTGATACAACACTGAAAAAAGGTTGGAATAATAACGTTATCCTTGGATTAAATATAAGCCAGATCTCATTTAAAGATTGGTCTCAAGGTGGTTCAAATTCGTTATCCTATACAGGTTTTACCAATAGCCAGGCAATTTTTGTTGATGAATCCTGGAGATGGGCAAATTATCTTAAATTAGCATACGGAAGAACTAAAATAGAATCTCAAGGATACAGAACCACTGATAACGAATTATTTTTCGAAACAGTTATATCAAAGAATTTAGGTTGGAAAATTGACCCTTATTTTTCAGCATCTGTCCGAACTGCTATAACTAAAGGATTCGATTACAAGTTTTCTCCAGAGGTTCAAATAGCAGATTTCTTTGATCCTGGTTATCTGACACAGGCATTAGGCTTTCTTTATCATGATGATAAAAATAAGTTTTTCAGCAGAGTTGGAATATCACTTCAAGAAACGTTTGCTAATAAGTTCGCTAACCTTTACTCTGACAATCAAGAAACTGTTGATAAAACAGAAAAATTTAAATTAGAGACAGGAATAGAGTCTGTTACAGTCTGGTTTTATGAACTTTTACCAAAGACTTCATACTCTACTTATGTAAGACTTTTCACTAGATTTGATAAGCTTGATGTTTGGGATGTTCGCTGGGATAACAATATTACTGCAAAAGTAAATGACTATCTGAATGTTAACCTGAATGTTTTGATTGTTCACGAGATCAACCAGACAAGAAGAACTCAAATAAAACAGACATTAAATCTTGGATTTATCTTTAAGTTGATTTAATAATCAAATCAATTTAATATCTTCAAGAAACGGTAGTTTATTTCTGACTTCATTTACAAAATTTTTATCAATATCAGAAATAAATAAACCCTCCTGGTCAATTACTGATAAAATTTCTTGTCCCATTGGGTCAAATACTGAGCTATATCCATTATAATTCAACTTTATATCCCTCCCTACTCTATTTACTCCGATTACATAACATTGATTTTCTATTGCTCTTGCTTTCAATAGACTTCTCCAATGCTCAATTCTTGTATCAGGCCAGTTAGCAATATCAACTATTAAATGAACTTTCTTTTTAGCATATTTTCTATAAAGTTCAGGAAATCTTAGATCATAACATATTGATAAACCAACTTTGAAATTTTTAACTTTAGAAATCGCAGGTTTCTTACCTGCACTGAAATATTTATCTTCTTTAGCAAAGGAAAATGGATGAATCTTTCTGTAAAGTTTTATCAATTTACCTTTACTATTTATATGCAAAAGAGAATTAAATGGTTTTGATTTAGATTTTTCAATAATTCCTACAAAAACTTCAATAGATTTTTCAATTGCCAAATCAGAAAAAAATCTGAAAGTTTCTCCGTTTATTGATTCTGCCAATGTGCTGGCATTCATTGAAAATCCCGTTAAACTCATTTCTGGAAGAATTAGTAAGTCAAATTTTTCTTTTTGGGATTGAAGAATACTTAAAATCTTGTTTTTATTTGCCTCTTTATCCTCCCAGAGAGGAGAATATTGTAATAATGCTGCTTTCATAAATCAGTGAAGTATAAAATGAATGAATTTTTCTCTTAATCAGTACTCCAAAGTTAATTATTTTTGAAACAACAAATAACTAATATTCGATGAGCAATTTTCAGTTTGATTTTGATCTGTTCGACAATTTCCCTGATATGTATTTTATTGTAGATAGTAATGGGAAAATTATTAAAACAAATAAATTTGCGGAGAAAAAATTAGCAAATGAATTGCAGAAAGAAGAAAACTTCTTCGATATGATTGAATTGTGTGACAGAAGTTTTTCTGATAAGCTTTTTGCAGAGACTAAATCTTCTAATGTTTCAAAATCAATTAATACAAGATTATTCATTAACAGAAATTATCTTGATGTAAATATTACTTTTATTCCTTTTCTTAATGGGCAATACGATAACTACATAATAATTGCTCGCGATATATCAGAAGAAAAACAAAAAGAAATTGAACTGACACGATTTTTTAATATTGCAGAAAATAGTGTTAATCCAATTCAGATTACAGATTTAAATGGAAGAATGATTTATGTAAATCGTGCTTTTGAAAATGCTTCCGGATATTCTAAAGAAGAATTGTTAGGCAAGAATCCCAGAATATTCGGAAGCGGAAAATTAACCTCATCATTTTGGGATAAAATGTGGGCAACTATCTCAAGCGGAAAAGTCTGGGTCGGAGAAGTAGAAAACAGGAAAAAAAACGGTGAGCCATTTTATACTCAATTGTTGATTTCCCCTATAATTGATAAAGATAATAATGTTACCGGCTATTTCGGAATTCACAGAGATTTAACAGAAAAACGCTCTTTTGAAAGACAACTTATACACTCCCAAAAAATGGAAAGCATCGGTACCTTAGCGGCCGGAATTGCTCACGAAGTTGGCAATCCATTAGCATCAATATCTGCTCTTGTTCAGGTTGCTCTGCGATCAACTAAAGAACCCTTAGTTATAGAAAAATTAGGTTTAGTTAAAAACCAGATTACCAGAATTTCAAAAATTATCAGAGATCTTGTTGACTTTTCAAGACCATCAAATTATGAGTTAAGATTTACTGATATTAACAAAGTTTTGAATGAAGCTATTGAAATAACCAAAGTAGGGACAAAAGCTAAAGATATTACCTTTGAATCTCATTTAAGTGATATGTTACCTAACTTACCTTTGATAGCTGATCAGATTCAACAAGTATTTTTAAACATTTTATTAAATGCTGTTGATGCCATATCTGAAAAAAAGATTAAGAATAATGAAAAAATTAAAATTAAATCATCAGCTGAAAATGATGCGGTAATTATAACTTTTACTGACTCCGGACCTGGAATTTCTGAAGAAAACCTGAACAAAATATTTGAACCATTTTTCACTACTAAAAAAGAAGGAAAAGGCACTGGTCTTGGGCTTTGGGTTAGTTATGGAATTGTCAAAAGTTTTCAAGGTGAAATAAAAGTTTCTAGTAAATTAGGTGAAGGAACAACTTTCACAATAAAATTACCTATTAACAATTAGTAAGGTTAAAATGAGCTATAAAATTTTAGTCGTTGATGACGAAGAGATCATCAGAGATAATCTTTCGTATGTTTTAGAGGCAGAAGGTTTTCAGGTAGAAAAAGCTGAAAACGGATTAGTTGCATACAACAAAGTCAAAGAAAAACATTTTGATTTGATTATTACAGATATCGAAATGCCTTCAATGAAAGGTACTGAATTATTAGAAAAAGTTAAATCCCTTGACCCTCAAACTGCGGTAATAATAATTACTGCTTTCGGTTCTTTAGAAACAGCAATTTCAGCTTTAAGAAACGGTGCAAGTGATTATATTCTCAAACCAATAGAATTTGATGAACTAATACTCAAAGCAAAAAGATTATTTGAAATCAAGGAGATCATTATTGAAAATAAAATCTTAAGAGAAGAAGTTCACAGACAATATGACTTTGAGCATATAATTGGCAAAAGTGCTGCTATAAAAAATGTTTTTGAGATGATTAAAGCCGTAGCAGATACTGAATCTACAGTGTTGATCAGCGGTAAAAGTGGAACTGGTAAAGAATTAGTTGCAAAAGCTATACACTTTAATAGTCGAAGAAAAAACAAGCGATTTGTAGCTGTTAATTGTGGGGCAATTTCTGAAAATCTGATAGAAAGTGAATTATTCGGACATAGAAAAGGTGCATTTACAGGTGCGATTTCCGATAAAGAAGGTTTTATAAAGGCTGCAGAGGGTGGCACTTTATTTTTAGATGAAATTAGCGAAATGCCTCCTCAGTTACAGGTAAAACTACTTAGAGCTATTCAGGAGAAAGAATATACTCCTGTTGGAACCACTTTATCGCTTCCTGCAAATGTAAGATTTATTGCAACAACTAATCGTAACTTGGAGGAAGAAGTAAAGAATGGACGATTTAGAGAAGATTTATATTACAGAATAAATGTTGTTGAAATACATTTACCCTCTCTTCGGGAAAGAGAAGAAGACATTCCTTTGTTAGCAAACCATTTCTTGGATTTTTACAGGAAAAAACTGAATAAAAATATTAAAGGTATTGATAACGATGCTATGAGAGCTCTGATGAATCACGAATGGAAAGGTGAGGTAAGAGAATTGGAAAACATTATCGAAAGAGCTGTTATCTTCAGTAAAAATGAATTTATTACGGTAGATGATTTACCTCAATCTATTGTTCCATCAAAAGGTTTATTTAATTTCACATATACCGGTTCATTGGAAGAAAGCGTTAAAAGATTTGAAAGAGATTATATTATTAAAGCATTACAAACTAACGAATACAATAAAGAAAAGACAGCTGAAGATTTGAATGTCGGTCTTTCAACATTATACAGAAAACTTAAAGAATTGGATATACAGATTTAAATCCATTTTCATATAAGAGAAAATTAAATTAAACTTATTTCATATTTGACAATATTCTTCAAAATCTTTGAATTTATTGAAATTTTGACTAATTCCTATTTTGGCATATTATTCGAAGATTTACAAATATGAAAAGAGTAATAATTTATAGTCCGGATTTTAGCCTTTGCTATAGCCTTTTAGTTTTTTTACAAAATCATTATAAGATTGTTGTAACTACTGATTTTGAATTACTTAATTCTTTTCCTTTTGATAGTAAAAATGATGCTGTTTTCATTGACCACGAACCAAATCCTCAATTAGTCTTAACTTGTGAAAAAATTAAGGCCGAAAATCCAGAAGTGCCCGTTTTTTTAACTTATGTTTACACAAATAGAACTTCTCAATCTGAAAATAAGATCAAATCTTTCGTAAATGAAATATTTTACAAGCCTTTTGATCTTAATGAAATTAGTTTAAAGCTGACCTATATTTTAGAACATCCGCATATTCTAAATGATAATTTTAGATAATTTCTAATAATTGCAAAAATTTATTGATTTTTTTTATTTGTAATGAGAAGTAAGTAAAAAAAAGTTCAAAAAATGCAAAAAATCAAATGTATTACAGTTATTTAATGGTATTTAATTTGTATAAATATTAAACAACAAAAAACGAGGTTTATATGAAAAACATAACTCTTTATTTAATTCTTGTTCTTTCAATTGTTGCTTTATATGGTTTCGCTTTTGCTATAGCCGGCAATGATGAACCCGATGGAAAGAAAATCTTTGTCGACAATAAATGCAATATGTGCCACACTATTAAAAGCGTTGGAATTGAATCAAAAAAATCAGATGCAACTGATATCGTTGAGCTAGAAAAAGATAAAAATGCTGAATTTTGGATGAAATATCTTATGAAAAAAGAAAAATTGAATGGGAAAGATCACAAAACAGCTTTTAAGGGTAAAGAAGAAGACCTGAAAAAATTAGTTGATTGGATGATGACTTTAGGCAATAAAAAATAGTTAAAAGAGATTAGAAGTTTTAATTTTATGGCACTCAGGCAGAAAATTACTATTAAAAGAAAGATGTTCCCTCTGCATCTTTTTATATCTCTCCTCACAATCGGATTAGTTATTTTGCCCTCAAACATAAATGCTCAATCAGTAGAAGACTGTCTGAGCTGCCATAATGATAGTGAACTTACAATGGAAAAAAAGGGAAAGACAATTTCCCTTTTTGTTGATGAAAATACTTATAATAAATCTGTCCACTCAAAATTATCTTGTGTAACTTGTCATAAAGGATTTAGTGCAGAGGATTTACCTCATGCTGAAAATATTAAAGAAGTTAATTGCATAAGTTGTCATTCTGATGCTTTAACTAAACATAAATTCCATCCTCAGATTTTGTTCTCTAAAGGAATGGGAAAAGGTCAGGACATTTCCTGTAAGTCTTGTCATGGAATGCACGATATTCAACCAGTTAAAAGAAGTAAATGGACATCCAGTAATTTAACTAATGCTTGTGGTAATTGTCATATAAAACAAAAAGAAGAGTATGTCCAATCTAATCACTTTTTAGCAAAGCAAACTAATGGAACAGATTCACCTGATTGTTTGACTTGTCATAAAGAGCAGATAACAAAATCTTCATTTACGGATAATTTATTGGGAAAGAAATCTGCTCAGGAAAAACTTTGTCTATCTTGCCATCTTGATAATCCTGATGTTAGAAATAGAGTAAATCCAAAAGCAAAGTTTATTCAGGCATATAATAATAGTGTTCACGGTGCTTCTTTGCATAGTGGTAATTCTGAAGCCGCAAATTGTATTGATTGCCACAGTTCTCACATGGTATTAAAAAGCTCTGATTCAAGATCCCACGTTAACAGATTAAATATACCATCCACTTGTGGAAACTGTCACTCTGAAATTGAAAAAGAATTTGAAGAAAGTATTCACGGAGTAGCAGTTTCTCGTGGTAACATTGATTCACCTGTTTGTACCAGTTGTCACGGAGAACATAATATTCTAAAACATACAGATCCAAATTCACCCGTTGCCTTTAAGAATGTATCATCAATGATATGTGCACCTTGCCATAGCTCTGTCAGGCTTTCTGAAAGATATGGTTTGGCAACAAATAGATTTGAAACATTTACAGATTCATATCATGGTTTGGCTTTAAGAGGTGGTTCTGCTACGGTCGCTAATTGTGGTAGTTGTCACGGATATCATAATATAAAACCATCAAGTGACCCTACCTCAATGGTTCATAAAGATAATTTAGTTAAGACTTGTGGGTCTTGTCATCCCGGGGCTAATACTCGTTTTGTTACCGGGACGATTCACGTCTCGTTAGATAAAGCCGAAGAACCTATTCTCTATTGGATTGCAAATGCTTACATTATTTTAATTATCTCCATTGTTGGTGGAATGCTTATCCATAATGCCTTTGATTTATATCGTAAAGCTAAATTGAAAAAGCAGATTCAAATGGGTGAAGTTCATATAGAAAAACACGGACATGGCTTATACCTTAGAATGACTCTTAATGAACGAATTCAACATGCTACTATGGCTCTAAGCTTTATAGTTCTTGTAATAACTGGTTTTATGTTAAGATTTCCTGAATCGTGGTGGGTTAATCATATTAAAGAATTAAGCTCCGATGCTTTTGAATATAGAAGTTTAATCCACAGAATTGCTGCAGTGGCTATGATTCTAATAAGCTTATATCATATTTATTATATCCTTTTCACCAAACGCGGTCGGCAGTTAGTCATAGATTTATTTCCAAGATTCCAGGATTTGAAAGATGCCATTGGAGTTGCGAAATTCAATCTGGGTTTATCTAATGCAAAACCAAAATTAGATCGGTTTTCTTATATTGAAAAAGCAGAGTATTGGGCTCTTGTCTGGGGTACAATTGTTATGACTTTAACTGGTCTTTTGATGTGGATTTATACAGATATTGCAGGGACCTTCACAAAACTTGAATGGGATATTGCAAGAACAATTCATTATTATGAAGCCTGGTTGGCATTTTTGGCTATTGTTGTTTGGCATTTCTATTTTGTAATTTTCAATCCTGATGTTTATCCTATGAATCTTGCCTGGCTGAAAGGCACTTTGACAGAAGAAGAAATGGCTCACGAACATCCTCTTGAGTTAGAAAAAATAAAACAAAGAGAACAAGAAAACTCTCAATAATTTTTTAAACTTTCCGGAGGATTTAATGAA
This sequence comes from uncultured Ignavibacterium sp., assembly GCA_937942875.1. Lineage (GTDB taxonomy): Bacteria > Bacteroidota > Ignavibacteria > Ignavibacteriales > Ignavibacteriaceae > Ignavibacterium. Next base: position 33,222 of record CALEBT010000041.1, read on the forward strand.
AAAAATCTTCCCTCCCTATTTCTACAACCCAATTTCTCTAATAGGACTAGCTGTTTCGACTATCAGTTTAGGATTAATAATATTTCTTTTTATTATTGATATTTTCAGTTCTGATGATAAACCTTATATGGGAATCATAATTTTTATTATTCTTCCATCTTTTCTGGTCAGTGGAATGATAATATTTTTTTATGGAGTTATCAGTGAAAGGAAAAGAGAAAAAAAAGGTTTATTTCGTGAGAAAAAATTTCCAGTAATTGACTTAAACGATAATCAAAAAAGAATATCTTTTATATATCTATCTATAGGTTCAATAATTTTTTTGTTCTTATCCGCTTTTGGAAGCTATAAAGCTTATGAATACACAGAAACTGATTCATTTTGTGGATTGATTTGCCACCAGGTAATGGAACCAGAATATACAGCATATTTAGATTCTCCTCATTCAAGAGTTGGATGTGTTCAATGCCATATCGGGTCAGGAACAAGTTGGTATGTAAAGTCTAAATTATCAGGTGCTTATCAGGTCTATTCCGTTTTATTCAATAAATATTCAAGACCAATTATAACTCCGGTAAAAGAATTGAGACCTGCCGAGGGAACTTGCGAACAATGTCATTCCCCTTCTCATTTTTTCAGGGAGAAGAAAGTTGATTATACATATTATCTCTCTGATGAAAATAATACTAAAAGTAAGTTGACTATGCTGGTTAAAATCGGTGGTGGGAATAATATTCATAGTCAGGGAAACGGAATTCATTGGCATATGAATGTAAATAATAAGGTTTATTATGCTCATTCAGATGAGAGAAGACTTGAAATACCTTGGGTAAAACTAGTAGATAATGAAGGAAAAGAAACGATTTATAAACTAAAAGACTTTGATTTTGGTAAATCGAATATTCCTAAAGATAATTACAGGCTTATGGACTGTATAGATTGTCATAACAGGCCATCTCATATTTTTCATCAACCTGATAAAATGACAAATTTATATATGTCGAATAACAGAATTAGTGAGACACTCCCATTTGTCAAAAGTTTAACAGTTCAAGCTATCGAAAGAAATTATTCCAATGAAACTATTGGCAATGATAGTATTAAATATTTTATTGAAGATTTCTACCAGATCAACTATCCGGAAATATATTCAACTAAAAAGACTCTAATCGAACAGGCAATAAAATCAGCACAGCAGATTTATAATCGAAATTATTTTACATATATGCAGGCAAATTGGAAAAAATTTCCGGATAATATCGCACATACTTATACACCCGGCTGTTTCCGGTGTCACGATGGAAAACATTTCAGTGAAGATGGGAAAGTAATTCCCAACGAGTGTAATAACTGTCACATAATTATATCTCAGGAATTTTCAGATGGTAAAAAGATGAGTTCTTTAGAAGGTTTGGATTTTATCCATCCTGTAGATTTTGGCTATTCATTTAATGATCATCTGTGTACAGATTGTCATTACAAGCAAGAATAATCAGACTGTTGATTTAATTTTGATAACTCATCCCAAAGAGTTTCGAGCAAATTCTCTACACCATAACCGGAAACAGATGAGAAAATAATTACAGGTTTTTCAATACCTCTGAACTTAATCTTAGAAATTTTCTTTAATTCTATTTCATCAAGCAAATCAGCCTTTGAAAACGATACCAAAATTTTCTTTTCGATCAATTTAGGACTGTATTTTTTGAGTTCATTATATAAGGTCTTAAAATCTTTTTTATAATCTTCAGAAGTTATATCAATTAAGAAAAGTAAAATTCTGGTTCTTTCTATGTGCCTTAAAAATTGAATACCCAATCCCTTCCCTTGATGAGCGCCTTCGATTATTCCAGGTATGTCGGCAACAGTAAAACTATTAAAATCCTTAAAATTAACTATTCCTAATACTGGTTCAAGAGTAGTAAAAGGATAATCTGCTATTTTAGGTTTAGCTGCAGATATTCTTGAAATAAGAGTTGATTTACCAGCATTTGGGAATCCAACCAAGCCTACATCTGCAATTAACTTCAATTCAAGTATTAAGTTTTTTTCTTCTCCCGGTTTTCCTTTTTCTGCAAATCTTGGAGTTTGTCTGGTTGGAGTAGCAAAATTCGAATTACCTCTTCCTCCCCTACCACCTTTTGCAATTAAAACAGTTTGACCATCTTTATTTAAGTCAAATAATATTTCTTCACTTTCTTCTGATTTGACTATTGTACCAACAGGAACTTTTATGTAAATATCCTTACCGGTTTTCCCATCTTTTAATGAAGAACCTCCGTTCTCACCATTTTCTGCAAAAAAATGTTTTTTGTATCTGAAATCTAAAAGTGTTGAAATATTCTTATCTGCAACAAGATAAATACTTCCGCCATTGCCACCATTTCCACCGGAAGGACCACCTTTGGGTACATATTTTTCTCTCCTGAATGCAACAATGCCATCTCCACCCTTTCCAGATCTAACAATGATTTTTGCATAATCAATAAACATTATGCTAACCTTTATAAAATTTCTGAAGAGCAGACTTGAGAAGATTTATTTCTTTATAGTTGTAATCAATCTGATATAATTGGACAATCTCATTTAAGATTTGAATCGAATCTTCATAAGAGGAAGCTGAAATAATTTTCTCAATCATAAATACAAAATCCTCACTATCAGAATTAAATATATTTTCCTGAATTCGCTGTATCTCTTTTTCAGAAAAGTATTTCAGGAAATCAGAAGCAAGATTATAATTTTTATTATCAGTCTCATCCTTTAAGGATTTTAATTCGGATTTTATTTCTTTGGTTGATTCCGATTCTTCATTGAGTGATTCATTTTCCAATTCTTCATCAAATAATGTTAAGTTTTCACTTTTACTCGAATTATTTCCGAGTATAATCTTGCTATTTAAATTTCCATCATCACTTGTCTCATTTAATTGATTATAATCAATTAAATCTTCATCTTGAGTTATAATTAAATCTAGTTTATTCCTCTGGTTAGTTTTATTCTGTAGAGTGCTATTTGATGTATTGAACAATATTTGTTCAAATTCTGTCTTTGATAATTTATCAATTTTATTTTTGTCAACATATTGTTTTATAATATCATAATCTTCAGTTAATCCCTTGTCTGATAAATAGGATAATATAATATCTGTTTGTAAACAATTAGTTTTTGCAGTGTCAATAAAATCTAATGCAATATTAAAAAAGTCTACTAATATTTCTCTTTTATTTTCCTGAAATAGTTTACTATCTATCTTTTTTAGAGTTTCTTCAAACTTTTCTGAATCTATCAAATCGTAATCAAATTTCTTGAAGTACTTTATAACTATATTTTTTTGATAATGAAAAAAGAAAGCATAATCAATAAGATAGAAAAAATCGTTTGAGCTTATATTCTTTTTATCATTGAATATTATTTTTTTTAACGACCAGTTAGGTTTGATTAAATGACTTAAATTAAATGATATAGCTTGTAATAGAAGATTTTTAATTTCCTCTGAAGAAATAAAAGTTGACTTAATTAGTTCATCAAATATTTGATGGAAAAGAAAGTCTGTTTTTACAGATGAATAATTAAAAACAGACTTTTTTTTTAAAAGAGCTTTGTCTCTTGAAAAAAGTATTTTAAGTTCAGATCTTATATAGTTCTTTATTGATGGATGTATGTCTGATTCCAGTATAGTTTTATAATTTACTATTTCATTGTCAGAGCTTAACCTGGAAAAATTTTTTTCCAGTATATTGAATACTTGTTCTTTTAACATCAATAAAAATATTATACTTGTTCAAGAGTTTTTGATTTCAGTTTAGCAGCAATATAATCCCTATTCATTCTGGCAATAAATTTAACAGAAATACCTTTCGGACATTCAGCTTCGCAAGCATACGTATTTGTACAGCTTCCAAAACCAAGTTCATCCATAACCTTAATCATTCTATCAACTCTTCTGTACCTTTCGGGTTGACCTTGAGGTAATAAACCCAAATGTGAAATTTTTGCTGATACAAATAACATTGCAGAGGCATTTTTGCAGGCTGCTACACAAGCACCGCATCCGATACAAGCTGCAGCGTCAAATGCTTCGGATGCCACATCTTTTGGAATCGGAATCATATTTGCATCCTGTGCTCCGCCAACGTTAGCTGAAATATAACCGCCAGCTTGCAAAATTTTATCAAAACCGGAGCGATCAACCATTAAATCTTTAATTACTGGAAAAGCTTTGGCTCTGAATGGTTCAATCCAAATTGTGTCACCATCTTTAAAATTTCTCATATGCAATTGGCAAGTTGCTATTCTTGGTATCGGACCGTGTGGCTGACCATTGATAACTAAACCACAAGTACCACAAATTCCTTCTCTGCAATCACTTTCAAAAACCACCGGTTCCAAACCTTGTGATTCTAATTTATTGTTTAACTCATCCAACATCTCCAAAAAGGAAGCATCGGGAGATACTGAAACATCGTAATCTACAAAACTGCCGACTGAATTAGCATTTTTTTGTCTCCAGATTTTGAGTTTTAATTTCAGAATTTTTGTTTCCATTATTTATAACTCCTTACTGCTGGTTTTACATATTCAAAAACAAGGTTTTCTTTATGAAGTTCCCAGTTGAAATTTTCTTTGAATTCCCAGGCGGCTACATAAGAATAATTTTCATCATCTCGTTTAGCTTCTCCATCTTCATACTGATACTCTTCTCTGAAATGTCCACCGCAGGATTCATTTCTATTAAGTGCATCGATTGCCATTAATTCTCCTAATTCAAGATAATCAATTAACCTTCCTGCTCTTTCTAAAGTCTGATTAACGTCATCTCCACTTCCGGGCACATTTACTGATGTCCAGAATTCTTCTCGTAAATTTCTGATTTGTGAAATAGCTTCTTTCAATCCTTTTTCATTTCTCGCCATACCAACTTTATCCCACATTATTCTGCCAAGCTGTTTGTGAATATCATCAACTGTACGTTTTCCTTTAATTGATAAAAGCTTTTTAGTTGTTTCCTGAACTTCATTTTTAACTTTTTCAAATTCAGGATGAGATGTATCCACTAAAGTGGGTTTATAAGAAGCAAGATAATCACCCATTGTGTAAGGAATTATAAAATAGCCATCGGCTAATCCTTGCATAAGTGCAGAGGCACCTAATCTGTTAGCTCCGTGATCAGAAAAATTAGCTTCTCCAAGAACAAAAAGACCAGGCAAGTTACTCATAAGATTGTAATCAACCCATAAACCACCCATAGTATAATGAGGGGCTGGATAAATTTTCATAGGAACCTGATAAGGATTATCACCGGTGATAGTTTCATAAATCTCGAACAAATTTCCATATCTTTCTTCAATTACGTTTCTACCAAGTCTTTTTATTGCATCTCTGAAATCGAGATAAACGGCTTCTCCACCGAGTACTCCTCTACCTTCGTCACAAACTTCTTTTGCAGCTCTTGAAGAAATATCTCTCGGAGACAAGTTTCCAAATGATGGATATTTTCTTTCAAGATAATAATCTCTTTCTTCTTCAGGAATATCATTAGGTTGTCTCATATCATTTTTAATTTTGGAAACCCATACTCTTCCATCATTTCTTAAAGATTCGCTCATTAACGTTAATTTTGACTGTGATTCTCCGTGAAGAGGTAAACAAGTAGGGTGAATCTGAGTAAAACACGGATTTGCAAATAATGCGCCCCTTTTATGTGACCTCCAGATTGCCGTAGTATTACAATTCATTGCATTAGTAGATAAAAAGAATACATTAGAATAACCACCAGTAGCAAGAACTACAGCGTGAGCAGAATATTTTTCTATTTCACCGGTTACCAAATTTCGAACAACAATTCCTTTTGCCTGACCATCAATTACAACTAAATCCAACATTTCTCTTCGTGTAAATAATTTTACTGTTCCTAAATCTATTTGACGATTCATTGATGCAACTGCACCGATAAGTAATTGTTGACCTGTTTGTCCGCGTGCATAAAAAGTTCTTGAAACCTGTGCACCGCCAAAGGAACGATTATCTAATAGTCCACCATATTCGCGTGCAAAAGGAACTCCTTGAGAAACACATTGATCTATAATATTGCCGCTGACTTCTGCAAGTCTGTAAACATTTGCTTCTCTTGCTCTGAAATCTCCACCTTTTACTGTATCATAAAAAAGTCTGTAAACCGAATCACCATCATTTTGATAATTCTTCGCAGCATTAATTCCACCCTGAGCAGCAATAGAATGAGCTCTTCTTGCACTGTCGTGAAAAGTAAAAGTTAAAACATTGTAACCTAATTCTCCCAAAGTCGCAGAGGCAGATGCACCTGCTAAACCAGTGCCAACAACGATGATAGTGTATTTTCTTTTATTGGCAGGATTAATAAGTTTTAAGTTGAATTTATGATTTGTCCATTTTTCAGAAATATTTCCTGAGGGGACTTTTGATTCTAATTTTATCATTTAACACCTCCTGACAAAAAAAAGTAGATTGGCATTGATGCGAAACCAACAGCCATAATAATTGCATAAATGGTTCCAAGTTTTTTAATTAGTGGAGTGTATTTTTTACTGTTTAATCCAAATGTTTGAAATGCACTTTGAAAACCGTGATTAAGATGAAAACCTAACAGAATCATTGCAATGATATACAATAAAACATACCACCAGATTTGAAAGAAACCGACTACTATATCATAATATTGGTGAGCATCAGCTAACTGCTGAGGATCGTGAACATTAAACCTCCAGAAAAATGTTCCAAGATGTAATACGAGAAAAATAAAAATTATTGAACCAGATATAAACATAGTTCTCGAGAAAATAGAGCTATTTTCGGTCGAACCGTTAATTTTATATTCAACAGGTCTGGCTCTTTTATTTTCTAACCATAAACGAAATCCATTGAATATATGAAAAACAAAAGCCGCAAGCAGTACTAGTTCGATAACTCTAATCAGTGGTTTAATAACATCAAGTGTTTTGACATAACCATTGAAAGCGTCAGGACCAAAGAATAAAGTAATATTTCCTATAAGATGGATAATCAGAAAAATCAACAAAAAGCTGCCGGTAATCGCCATTACAAATTTTTTACCAATTGAGGAATTAAGAAAATTATTTAACCAATTCATTATTCTACTCCTTTACTGAGTTTAAATTGATTATATGATGAGGTTTTATATCGGTTAAAGTTAAAATCATTAGTGAGCAAATACTATAAAAATTTCAAAAAATGATTATTTTCATTTCAAACTTATAAAAAATTATTAATCGATAAAATTATTTTTAAGTTTTTATATTAATAATAACAACATATATTTTTAAATAGTTCTTTAAAAATTTTACAGTGTTCTCGTCCTAAAATTTTAGGATAAGAGAAATTATAGGGAAGTCCGGTGAAAATCCGGCGCTGTCGCGCAACTGTGAAATTCAGTAAGCAGTATGCAATAAACAGTAGGCAAAATGTTGCTTACTGCATACTGCCAACTGCCTACTGAATGAAGCCAGGAGACCTGCTGTAAAATTCTTTTTAATCAACCTTCGCGGGTGAGGTAAGATTAACGATAGACTCTCAAAATTTCTTTTCGTTGTATCTCAGCTTGACTTCGCGAAGTTACTTTGTTTAAGTAAACAATTAACTGTGCTTTCAGGAGTAACTTCGATGATAAAAAGGACGCTTTGTCTTTTTTTAACATATTTATCTTTTACCACAGGTAATTTATCAGGTCAAACTGATGATTCCTTAAAAACTTATTCTTTGAGTCAAGTTGTTGTTACTGCAACAAAATTTGAAATTGACGCAGGATATTCTCCAAGCAGAATTGAAATAATTAATTCCAACCAGATAAAGAACTCAAATGGTAGTCGTCTGGCAGATATCTTAAATCATTCTCCTGCAGTCTTTATAAAATCTTATGGCTCTACCGCTTCACTTAAGACGATTTCATTAAATGGTCTTGGTGCTGAACATACCTTAATACTTATAAATGGTGTTAAAATAAATTCGTTCCAGAACGGTCAAATAGATTTATCTCTTATTCCAAAAGAAAATATTGAAAGAATCGAAATAGCGAATAATGGAATAAGTTCGATCTATGGCAGTGAAGCTGTTGCAGGAGTTGTAAATATCATTACTAATAATAGTAATCACAAATTATTTGATAATAGTATCAGTGTTACTGCCAATGCTGGTTATGGTTCATTTAATACATCAAGACTCGGAGTTTCATTAAGCAATAGAATAAATGATTTCAATTTTGGTATATACTACAGCAAAGAAAAATCAGATGGAAATTTTGATTATTACTTTAATAACGGTTTGGAGAAAATATTAAAGAAACGGGAAAATGCAGCTTACAATCTGCAGGATGTTGGTATAAACTCACAATTATTTTTTAACAGTAATAACAGATTAATTTTTTACTCTACATATTCATCTCAAGATAAGCAAGTACCAGGAATTGAAACAGGTACTCCTCCATCAAAAACCGAACAGAAGGATAAAAACTGGAACAACATAATTAGTCTTGAAAATAATTTTAACGAAAGATTATTCCTTAAAACGAACTTTAATTTTCAGAATAACCTGATGAATTATGAAATTAAACCTTTTATAAACAGTTACTATAAAAACATAGTAGCGGGTATTTCCCCTGAACTGAATATAAAGTTATCTGATTATGATATTATAACAGGTTACAGTTTCACTTATGCTGATTTGAAGAGTAATGAAGTTGAAGATAAGTCAAGAAGAAATCAACACGCATTATTTATTTCAGGAAGTAATAATGTATTTAATAATCTTAAGCTTTTTGCGTCATTAAGGGTTGATCATTTTTCCGATCTCAAAAAAAATGCTTTGACATCCCGCCTCGGATTTAATTTCAAACCATTTGACAAAATTGCTCTGAATCTGCGGGCAAATGTCGGTAATAATTTCAGAGCTCCAACTTTTAATGATCTTTACTGGAAAGAGTCAGGTAATCCAAACCTTAAACCTGAAAGATCTTTCAATTTTGAAACAGGATTTTTAGGACTATTTGAGTTGTTAATACCAATACAATTTGATTTTTCTTTCACATACATAAATGCAAAAGATAAAATTATCTGGCTACCTCAGAGAAATTTTTTTTGGTCACCTGTTAATGTTGGTTCATCAGAATCGAAAAATTATTTATTAAACCTTTCTTATAATCAAAAGATTTCTGAGCAATTAGAACTGGGATTGAATTCAGGAATTAATTTTATCAACTCTAAGAAAACAAATGAGTCCTTTCAGAATGATCCGACAATAGATAAATATTTTCCTTATCTGCCTTTGCAATCAATAAAACTTGGGGTGATGATAGATTATAAAAATTTCGGAATTAATCTTTTTTACACTCATACAGGAAAGAGATATTCTGATTTTGAGAATAAAAAACCGATGAACCAGTTCAATATTCTCGATGGAAATATCACTTTTGATTTTAGTATGTGGGAAACAAAGACTTCATTAAAGTTTGAGGTAAATAATATTACTAACACAGACTATCACACAATATCCGGCTATCCGATGCCGTTGAGAAACTACTTCATAACATTATCAATTAACTATTAGGAGGTTCAAAATGAAAAAATTCTTTTCTACCATTTTGTTTTTGGCTGTTGCTGTTTTTTTAAATGCACAACAACTAAGTAAAGTTTATGTTCTTTCAGAAGGTGGTTTCAGTGCCGGAACTTCGATGCTTTCTTTATATGATAACTTCAACAACATTTTTACACAAAGTATTTTTTCGCCGGGAAATATAGGCTTATATCCAGATGGTTTAGTTTATCACGAAGGTTATCTTTATTTAACGGAACAAGGAAGCTTTGGAAGTAGTGGTAAGATTTATAAACTCGATACGCTTGGAACTGTTTTATCCTCAGCAACAGTCGGAACAAATCCGTATTCACTTGCAATCACCAATAACAAAATCTATATAACAAACGGTCCGGCAAGCAATGTTTCGGTTTTGAATCTGAATGACCTTTCTTTTGTTAAAAACATTTCTGTAGGTGTGTACCCACAGGAAATCATAACATTTAACAATAAAGTTTTTGTTGCCAACAACAGCTTATTCGGGGGTTCTTCCGATTCAACTGTCTCAGTTATCGATGCCTCACTTGATTCGGTTGTCGCTACAATTACTGTTAAGAAAGACCCATCTGCATTTGCAATAACAAATGATAACTATTTGCTTATTGGTTGCCCGGGAAATCAAATCAACGGCAGAATATATAAGGTTGATCCAGCCACATATCAGAAAATTGCAGAATATAGCATACAGGGCTTTGGGTTTGGCAAAGATATTTCAGTGGATAAAAACAGCAATAATATTTTCTTCATATCATATACAAATGACATTGTTAAGTATGACTTAACAAATGGGAATACATCTTTAGTTCTTGCATCGGTTTATCCAAATAATTACTATTATGGCTATGCTTTTGATTATACCTCAAAAAAACATTTTGTTCTTGATGCAAAAAACTTTGTAGTTGAAGGAACATTAAGTATTCTTGACAGCTTATTCAATTTATTGGCAACACATCAAACTGGCATTGCTCCAAGAAGAATTGAATTTAAGTATTATGATAATCCTTCGGGTGTTGATAATAAATTTATTGCAAACACTTTTATGCTCGATCAAAATTATCCTAATCCTTTTAATCCAAGCACTCGTATTAGTTGGCAGTCACCAGTAGGCAGTAGGCAAACATTAAAAGTCTATGATGTTCTTGGAAATGAAATCAGAACTTTAGTTGATGAGTACAAAGAGGCAGGCAAATATGAAGTTGAATTTAATGCAAATGATATTCCGAGTGGTATTTACATTTATAAACTAACAATAACCACCGAGAGCAAAATATTTACATCATCCAAAAAAATGACATTGTTAAAATAAAAAAGCAAAGAGGTTATCTATGCTGAAGGATATATTGAAGATTGCTCATAAAAACGGAATCATTCTGAGAAAAGACAAGTTTATTTATGATAATAAAGAAATAAGTTTTTCGGAATTTATTGCTTTCATTAACAAGCATAAATTTAATAAAGGAATCGAAAAAGCAATTTTAAATTCTAAAAAGGTACTTTTTAATGTTAAGCAATAAATACGAAATAAAACGGTGCCCGAGATGCAACAAAGAATTTCAATGCAAATCGGGCAACATAACTCAATGCCAGTGTTTTGCAATCCAGCTTAACAGTGCAGAGCTGAGATTCATTAAAGAAATTTATGATGATTGTTTGTGCGCCGAATGCATGATTAAAATGAAACAATTGTACAGAGAAAAGCAGGTCCTCGAATATTTTTCAGCTATTAAGCACGATAGTATTTAGATATTTTTTAGTCAGTATTGAAACAAAAATTGCTTAATGTACTAATAATTATCCGTAATTTATTAATTTTGAACAAATAAAACTTTATCTTTAAAGTAGAAATAAGAAGAAACTCTAAAACTCAGATTTTATAAGAAAGGAAATTATAATGAGCGAAATGGTTAAAAAGATATCACCAAACTTTTTGGTTGTAACTTTAATGGTATTTGCTGCTGCGTTTGTAAGACTTATACCGCATCCTCCAAACTTTGCACCGATTGCTGCAATGGCTTTATTCGGAGGATCTTACTTCAATAAAAAATCTTTTGCATTTGCGGTTCCTCTTGCTGCAATGTTTTTAACTGATTCAATAATTGGCTTTCACTCAGGAATGTGGATTGTCTATTTGAGTTTTGCATTGATTGTAGTAATCGGAATGTTGATTTTAAAGAAAGTAAGTGTTAAAAATGTTGTACTTGCTTCGGTTACAGCTTCAATCAGTTTCTTTATCATAACAAACTTCGGTGTTTGGGCATTCGGAACAATGTATCCTAAAAATATTGCAGGTTTAATCGAATGTTATGTTGCTGCAATTCCATTTATTCATAATACTTTAATTGGGGATTTATTCTTCAGTGGTATAATGTTCGGAGTCTATGAATTTGCAAAAACAAAACTCCCGGTTTTATCCGAAGCAAAAGCTTAACTAAAAATAAAAACTTTATCAGCCGGCTTTGTCCGGCTTTTTTTATATGAAGAAAAACATTCCGTTACTGATTGATT
>CALEBT010000042.1 GCA_937942875.1 uncultured Ignavibacterium sp.
CCGCAGCCAAGTTCAAGGGTAAACTTCTGATTATCATTAAATCTTGATTTTAAATGATCGGCTAAAGTTTCTGAATGTCCCCACAAAACATTTTGCAGAGTGCGGACCTCCTTTTGTTTTCTTCCTTTTCTTCTCATAAGATTATGATTTTGAATTGTAAAAATAAATCAGGTGAGAATTAATTTTATAAAAATGAATTTGGGATAACGATTCTTTTATGAATTAACTTGCGGAATTAATATGGTAACTGTAGTTCCAGAACCTTCTTTACTTTCAATTGAAATTTTTCCTTTGAGTTTCATCATAATATCTGAGCAAAGAACGAGACCAAACCCTGTACCTGTTTCTCCGTCAGTACCTTTTCTGCTTACTTTGGTATCCAATCGGAATAAATATGGTAAATCCTCTTCGGAAATACCCACGCCGTAATCTTTTATGTTGACGAGACAGTTATTTCCCTCACAGTTAACAAAAACTTCAATTTTCTGACCGATAGGAGAGAATTTAATAGCGTTGGACAAAATGTTTCGGAAAACTGTTGATATTAAATTTCTGTCTGTTTTGATTTCAACATCAGTTGTATCAAGAAGTTTTACGTTTAATTTCTTTTGATCAATAGCTTGAGAAAAATGAGAAATTTCAGAAAGCAGAATTTCTTTAAGATTAATATTATCAACTTTCAGATTAACACTACTTCTTTGCAAACGACCCCAGAGAAGTAATTCTTCAAGAAAAGAATACTGATTTTCCAGAAGATTATTAAGCTTTTGTATTAATTGCTTTTTCTCATCGTCATTTAAATCATTATAATTTTCATTTAATAATCTCGAAACTCCCAATAGTCCCTGAAAGGGACTTCTCAAATCGTGGGAAATAATTGAGATGAAACGGTCTTTGGCACTATTTGCATATTCCATCTCTTTAACAGACAACTCTAACCTTTCATTTAGTTCTTTTCGTTCCTTACTTAAATTATCCAGTTGGATGTTCTTTATTTTAAGTTTACTTTGCTCAAAATTGCTTTGCTGCCAGACAGTGTTTAGGAAGTAATGAATAACACTTAAATAAACTATAATTCCTATTACTAAATCAGTAATTCTTTGAGCTTTATTTTCATAACGGACAATAAGCTCGGGGAAATAAAAATCCATTAAAATCAGAATTGCTATAAAAAGTGAAGAAAAGATTAAGACAGCGAATCTGTTTTCGGGTTTAGTGGTTAGAAATAGTCCGATATATCCCATAACAAAAAGAATTGTAAAATTGCTGTCGATACCTGCATTCAAGAACCAAAGATAAGCCGTCGCGACAAAAACAATTACCCAGAAGACATAATAATAAAAATCCAGAAAAACTTTACTGCTTTTTCTAAGTCTGTAAAAAATAATTATGAAAATTACAGTAACAACAAAAGTTATAGCTATAATAAATAAGGGAAAACCAAGCAGAATATTTATAATGTTTCCTATTATTGTAACAATAATGGAAATGAAAACCATTGATATAAATATTCTTTGCCTCAGGGGAGAGAAAATACTGATACCAAATAGGAGGGAATTTAATTTATTGGTAATGTTTTTCATAAATATCAAGGTTTATAAATAAATTATTATCTTAAAAACCTTAACCCTCAGTTTAATAGATAAAATATTATGCCGTGTAATAAATACCTTTTCCTGTTGAAAGATGAACTATTTCAAGAAAATTTTTCCCATTCTAAGAATTTGTATCACCCTAAAACAAAAAAGGCTGCCCTGTTCGGACAGCCTTTGAATTAACACGAGCACTTAGATTATTTAAGGAGAACTAATTTCTTTGATATTGCTTTTGTCTGGGATTGAATTCTGTAGATATAAACACCGCTTGATAGTCCGGTTGCATCAAACATAATTTTATGATTACCAGCTTCAACAATTTCATCAATCAATGTTCTTACTTCTTCACCCAAAGTATTATATATCTTAAGTGTAATCTTTTCTGCAACAGGAATATTAAACTGAATAGTTGTAGTCGGATTAAATGGATTAGGATAGTTCTGGAATAATTCAAATTCCGTTGGGATTGTGTTATCCTGAACAGATGTAGTTCCATTAAATCCTTCAGTTACGTAAATGTAACCTGAACTTGTTCCTGCATAAACATTTGAGCTTGAAGAAGTAATGAATAATGAACTTACTCCAAATCCGCTCAGGCCCATTGGACTCCATCCAGGGGCATTATTAGCAAGTACGAATACTCCACCGCCCCAGGTGCTTACATAAACATTATCATTTGCATCAACGCTTATTGAATAAATAAATGTTGATGGCAGATTATTATTATTTGGTGTCCAGGTTTGACCTAAATCTGTTGAATAAATAACTCCGCTTCCATAGGTTCCTGCAACAAGTCTGTTAGTGGAAGTAACTGCAAGAGACCAGATGAAATCATAACCGATATTAAGTTTTGTCCAACTTGATCCACCATTCTGAGACTTGAAAATACCTTCACCAAAAGTTCCGGCATAAACAGAGCCGTATGAATCAACTGCCAAAGCGTGAATTGCCAGGTTTGTTAATCCGTTGTTTACTTCGGTCCAGGTCATTCCATCGTCCTGAGATTTATAAATTCCAAAGCCCCAGGTACCTGCGTATAAAGATCCATCATTTGCTTTTCCTAAAGTTCTTACATCTTTTCCTGTGAGAGAAGTGAGAATCCAACTTGCACCATTATCATTACTTACAAAAACACCTTGTTCAGTTGCAGCAAATACTTTATTATTCTTCACAACTAATGACCAAATGAATCCAACATACATAGTTGTATTAATTTGAGTCCAACTAACTCCATTATCAGTAGAACGGAAAATCTTACCACCAACAGTTCCAACAATCATATTTCCATTTGCATCATTGGTAATTGAAAGAACTATGTGATTAAATGGCTGACTATTAAATAACTGCCAGTTTCCGTTACCACCTGTACCGCCACCTGAACCACCGCCCTGACCATTAGTAACTGTGAAAACTGCTTTTCCATAATCATCTTCGTTTGGATTTCCATTATTTGGATTTGAATCCGGATCGTTCTGGAATGCGGCAGTAATTTCAGCAATATTAGTTACTGATGTGCTTGACGGAATATTACCAACAAATAACTTGTTATTGAATTGTCCCATTCCATAAAGATTCTTAGCAATCATTTGTCCGTTTTGAACACCGGAAATAAAGTTTACAGATGCTTTGGTAGCAAGTATTGAACCACGAACATCAATTCCTACAATCTTTAGTGAATCTGCCTGATAGAAGTTGTATAATACATTAGAAACATCTGTTCCTGTAACTGTTAAGCCGCCTGTCCAGGAAACATAATTTCCATCTATATTTACAAGCACAACAGAGCCATTCGGAACTGTAATTGCAACATTATTTGCAGTAGAAAGTTGAGCTCCGCTGACTGAAAATACGTTTAGGAATGGATGAGTTCCATTAAGAGTTAATCCACCCCACTGAAAATCAACAGTTCCGTTTGAAGCATAATTTGATAAAGTTACTGACAAATTATTCAAATAAGTTTCTGCACTTGCAAAATCAATTACATTATCCTTTCTCAGTGTTCCGTTACTAATACTAACCGCGTAAGTAGGAAGATTTGTATAGTTTCCATAAACCACATTACCACCATAAACTGCACCACTGGTGAAATAAAGATTTCTTCCAACAATCAGTACATCTTCAGTTCCGTTTGAATTAGGAAGTTTATCTCCAACTGAATAGAAGCTTAGATTTGCATCTCTACCAACTGCCATTTTCCCTTCTGTATCAGATGAAGGTTGATTAAGATCATTTAATACGAATACGTTGAATCCGGTTGCAGGACCTAAATCAAATGAAGAAGAATTTAATAATGCTACATCAACCTTTACTGAAATTGTTAATGTTGCAGAGCTTCCATTTGCAAGGTTTCCTATCC
This sequence comes from uncultured Ignavibacterium sp., assembly GCA_937942875.1. GTDB lineage: Bacteria > Bacteroidota > Ignavibacteria > Ignavibacteriales > Ignavibacteriaceae > Ignavibacterium. Next base: position 3,952 of record CALEBT010000042.1, read on the forward strand.
ACCAGATTCCTGTAGCCTGATTATAAGAACCGTGTGATGAACTGTTTGATTGATAGATAACTCCGTTTGGAAGAATATCAGTTACTTCGACTCCAGTAGCATTACCAGGTCCTGAATTGGTAACCGTAATTGTATAAGTAATAATATCACCATCTTGTGGATTAGTATTACTTACTGTTTTCGTTAAACTTAAATCTGCATCTGGTTCATTTGGATTGCAAACCCAAGGATACCAATACAAGTCTCTGCCAATTCCATTCTGAACAGGATTACCATTACAATCAAGTACATTCAGACCATAGTGAATTTCAACAATCTGATCACCAGGCTGAATTCCGGGCCACCAGGCTGTAATTGTAAATGTGGTATCTTTAGTAATCGGAATTGTAACATAATGCTCATCATTGCAGTTGCCTGCTCCCGGAGGACAGTTAATTACCGGATTAGGGTGAACAACTCTCCAAGTGGTTTGTAAAAATGCAGCGACATTATTTGATGGATTTAAAGAAACACTTCCAGTAATTGTTATCCATTGTGGTTGAGTTAAACAAATTGCTGAATCTGGCCCTAAAGTTCCTGTCCAACTGACTAAGCAATTTGTTTGTGGTGTCTGATAAATTCCGGCATCCCACCTTAAATCATTTTGTCCTGAAACTAAAGTAATACAAACAGTTTTACCAGTGATTGGATCAGCATCACTATCTTTGAAATCATCATAACCTTCATCTTTGGAAGTAAACTGATATCCATCAGGAAGAACGAAAACTACATAATAACTTCCTGGCGTAAGATTGGAGAATAAGTATAATCCCTGAGAATTTGTTGTCGTCTGTTGGATAAAAGTATTGTTGCAATCATAAAGTTTTACAACTATTCCTGAAACACCGGTTTCATTTTGATCCTGTATTCCGTTCTGGTTAACATCATACCAAACTCTATCTCCTAAGGATGCTGTGCTGTATGAGCAATCTAAAAATCCGTTATTAATGGTTCCGTTATCGAAGTTTTCGTTTAATTGAGTAAGAGCATTATTTATATCACTGAATGAATATCCTGTGTTTATTCCACCAATTGCCTGATTTGCGATAGTTAACAACTGATTAACTGTAAATCCTGCAAATGCACCGGAAGTTATATAAAGACTTCCCAAAGGATATGGATTAGAGCCTAAATATCCTGCAGAATGGAAAGCAATATTAAGAGTTGCAGCAACTAACTGACCGGCAAGAACTCCTGCAGTAGTTGAATATGGATTAACATAATTCATATTGAAAGCACCAGCAGCTCCGCCTTGTGGTAAAAAGTTTTCTACTGCTGCAGCACTTGTTAATTTAAGAGTGTAATTACTTCCAATTGTCAAACCTGATGGAAATACTAAATGAAAATAATTATTTCTGATTTGACCAGGAGTACTCGTTCCTGGGCTACCCCATCCACCTTGAGTATAAGTAGTATAATTTTCAACTGAACAAACATTAACAGGAGGACAAGTAAGGTATCCGTTATGTGAGTTTGGATTATTAAAATTTTCGTTAATTGCGGTTGCTGCATCGTTAATTTGAGAGAAAGAATATCCCGTGTTTATTCCTCCAATTGCCTGATGAGCTATCGCTAAAAACTCATAAACTGTTTTTCCTGCAAAAGGACCAGATACAAAAATAAGACTGCCTAATGGGAGAGGATTTGTACCAAGAAATCCGGCTGCGCTGTAATAAACGTTCATTGTTAATGCAACAACCTGACCCCCTAAAACACCGGCACTGGTCGATGTTGGATTTGTGTAATTTTGATTAAAAGCTCCAGCTGTTCCACCCTGCGGTAGAAAATTCTTTACAGCAGTGGCTGAAGTAAGAGTCAATTTATAATTACTTCCTACTATTAATCCACCTGGGAAAACAGTAGAAAAGTAATTATCTCTGATTTTACCGGGAGTGCTGTTGCTTGGACTTCCCCATCCACCCTGAGTATATGTAACAAAGCCATTCAAGTTACAATCTTCAGTTTGAGAGAAGGAGAGAGGTGAAAAAATTGACACCACCAGAACTATTATTAAGAACTGTACAAAATGTTTGATGATTATCATAGTTATTCCTTTCTGTTAAGGAAATGAATAACTAAATTTTAATGCCACCTTAAAAAGTGTGAATTTTAAAAGAAAGTGGGGATTTTGTGAAAAATCAGAATAAAACAGTGTTTCATATCGAAACAATATTTTTAATTAATACAAATTGAAAATTGAATGTTGTTAGCGTAAAATGAAGGGAAAATTTGTAAAATTTTTTGTGTTTTTGCAGAAAAAAATTATCGAATAATCTTACTCACCAGAAGTATATTTAATAATTTCAGCTTTCTCTATTGTTATCAATCCACCGCTACGGGATTTTTCGAAAATTTCATTAATAACGGGAATAAAATTTTCTATTTTTTCTATCTCATCAACAATTTCAATTATCATTGGTA
>CALEBT010000043.1 GCA_937942875.1 uncultured Ignavibacterium sp.
CGGGGCTGTCCCAAAAGAGGTAAAAAGTCATTGCGAACGAGTCTTCGAGTGAAGCAATCTTTATCTTTTAATTCAAAAATGAGATCACTTCACTTCGTTCGTGATGACAAAATTACTTTTTGGACAGCCCCCGCACTAACCGGGCCCCGCTTTTTCATAAATAACAAAATATCAAAAAGAACTTTTTTATTTTCTAATTAAAACTTTATCGAACCTGCGACCTTGGGCTGTCCCAAAAGAGGTAAAAAGTCATTGCGAACGAGTCTTCGAGTGAAGCAATCTTTATCTTTTAATTCAAAAATGAGATCACTTCACTTCGTTCGTGATGACAAAATTACTTTTTAGACAGCCCCCGCACTGAACAGGTTTCGCTTGATTTTTTAATTAACAATCGCCAGTAAGAACTATTGTAATTGATTAAATTATCTTCAAAATTCAGGTTACAAATATATTTTTATATGCTGTAAAAACAAAAGAAATTCAATAAATTAGATTTACTTTATCTCCATTAAGTACAAAAAAGATTTTTTTGAACTATCAAAACATTCTTCAATAATATCAACGGATTTTCTTTGACCAGGCCAGGCAAGCAATTCTTTTGCCTCTTTCCCGCTTACCCATTTATATTCTGAATGCTCTGAACTAATCTTAATTTCTGAATTAAAATCTGCTTTTCCAACAAAAACCGGTACTAAATTAACAGAATCATCTTCATACAGATAAAAAGAACTGATATTTGGTAAAATCCAAAATTGTTTTGGTTCGATTCCGGTTTCTTCTTTTATTTCTCTCAAAGCAGATTGATAAGCCTTTTCACCATCTTTAATCTTTCCGGATACCATTTGCCATAAATCAGGGAACCATTGATATGAGGCTCTTTTTAATAAAAGAAATTCTATTTTACCCTCGCATTCTCTGATAATGTGTGCTTCGATATAATTTGTTGAAATTTTCAATTTATCTCCTTTTGATTTAATATTTAGAAAAACGCTCTTGCTTCAGCGCGAGCTGAGTGAATTGTTTTTGAATTTCCCTGTGCTCTTCCATCATAGCTTAAAGTTGTTTGCAGATTAGCAGACAAACGATAATCAAAATTTATTCTCCAAAGAAAATTTTTCCCCAATAAGTTTCCGCCGGTAATTTCGAACGGAATCTGATTCAGCGTTGTATTGGCAGATAATTCATTTCGTTCAACCTCTATTCTCAATCTTCCGGTTCCTAAAAAAGACAGATTAAGTCTTACAGACTGCGAGTTCAAATCAACTATTGTTGGAGTTTGAGGAAAACTATCTTCGCTTCTGCCGGTTCTGAGTCTGAAACCAATTTCCAATATTCTTGATGGTCTGTAGGAAAAGTCAGAGATTATGAAATTACCAGCGACTCTTCTTGCTCTGTTTGAAAATGATGTTGTGATTAAATTATCAATAATATTTGATAAATCAGTTTGATTACTGATTTCTTGTATCATCTTAAACTTGATTCTTAAACTTTTTTCCTGATAGAACCCTCGTTCAAAACCTCCACTGAATTCATTAAGAGATTTTCTTTCTGTAAAACGTAATCTGAAACTCAAATCTTGCTGATTTTCAAATATAAAAATATCCTGTTGAAAAAGATTTGAACCACGGATAGTAGTTGCTTCATTCTGAAAAGTTGAAATTTTCAGCAAATAAATATTTGAATAATTTTGATCTTTACTGTTTTCTTCGATTCGCCATAAAGTCTCTGTTGATAAAGCATTCAGTATTTCATCAAAAAAAGTGTTGTTATCTGTAAGAAGACTGAAATCTAATTTCCAGCGGGTGCTCGCTTTAAGATCAATAACAGGAAAAAGCTGATCTGTAGGAATTGTTATTTGAATATAATCTCCATCAAATATTGTAGGTTCAAATTCGAATTCATCGGCTATACCATTATTATTCAAATCACCCAGATATTTAAAGTTTCCTGTCCCTTTTTCTACCCTAACAAAAACTTTTTGAAGTCGAGCAGATTTTTGAGTTGAAACTTCGTAAAATAAATCACCATCAATTAGCCTCTCCCAGAAATTAAATCTTGATTGAGAACGAATTACAATTGATTGATTATCCAGAAATCCTATTTCTTTGAATTTATCTGAATACTTTTTTTCTCTGAAACCAAAGTTTAACGAGGTTGATACCTCCCTGATTGCAGAGTAACCAAAGTCAAATGAATATAAATATGATTTGGATTCTTCAAATAATTTTCCATTTACCGGTAAAAAATCCTGCCTTATCGAATTTTTAGTTTGAAATCTTATCCCGCTGAGGTTAAACAATTCAATATAAGGAGAAAACTCAAGGAACTTTAAACTTCCCTGAAGAAGTGAATCAGATTTTGATAAGTAATCGGATTTATCTTCTGCCTGAAATTCAATACCAGGTTTCAGATTCCATATCTTGTAAAAGGCATTGCTTTTATGCCTGTACCATTTGTTAGATATTGATTGATTAGATGATTTAACAAAATCAAGATTATATTCAAATCCGAAATTATCTTTACTAATATATCTTACAGAGTTGTTGTATCTGTCTGAATTAAATTCACTACCTTTTCTCATAAAACCAAAACTTGTATTCAATTGTAAATTATCAACCGGTAAATATACTGCACCAAATTCAGTAAGATTTTCATTTGTTTGTTTTTGCTGAGATGAAGTATTATAATACCTGTCAAATTCAACTTCATTAAATCTATCGAATGAAATAAATTTTTCATCAATAAATCTTTTTCTAAAAAAGAAACTGCCCTTACCAAAATTCAAATCATTCAGGGACAAATTCTGCTGTTCTGATTTCAATAAAAAATTTATGGCATAGCCTTCGTTGTCGGTTTCGTCTAAAGAAGAGAACCTGTTTTTATCCCAGGAACTTGCGGCAAAATCAAGGTTAAAAAATACTTTTTGAAATGGTTCTGTCGATAGATTAAAAACAGCTAATTGTTTCAATTGTGGAATCGGTAAGAAAATTATTGGCAGGTATGCTCCTGAATTTTTACCAACAAATTTATAGAATCCAATGCTTTCTCTTATATAATCTCCCTTCCCTTCTCCGACAAAAGAGAAAGAGACGTTATAAATTGAATTAGAATCACCGGGAGCATATACATAATATGTAAATTGATTACCGGATATCGTAGTATCTCTGGCTAAGTAAGTTCCTTTAATAATTCCTGATGAGTCAGGTTCAGCCAGAGAGACACCGGATTTAACTGCTTTATTTCTATCATCTCCGGCGTTTTTGAGAATTTCTTTATCTTGCTCAGATAGAATAATATCAATCGGAGAATTCTGATCGTCACCCTCTCTTAAGAACTGGAGTCCGACTTTTAATCTGCCATTAAAAAACCTTGTGCCAAATCCTGTTCCGAAAAAATTTCTGCTGAATTGTCTGTCGGTATATTCAAAATCTACACTTATTCTGCTTGCCGAAGTTATTATTCTTTTTGGAGTGAAAGTAATAGTAGCATTTGAATACTCAATTGTATAGTCGTTATTTTCTCCCCGCTTAAGTTCCAAGCCATCTAAAAATACTTTCTCAGTTCCGGCAATGATGATGATGTCTCTTTCATTATTGATTCCAGATAAGCGATAAGGACCTTGCACCCCATCAATACCATTAAATCTGTTGGTATTAAATTTACCACGAGAGCCGGCGAACGATAAATATCCGTAGTAATCCTTGTAATTGAATTCACCCAATAGACCTTGTAGTTTTCTATCAACTACTCCAAATTCACCAAATCTCTGTTGTAACTGATAGTCACCAAAAGTACCAGTAGCGTTTGGATGTTTTACCTGAATAAAGACTTTATCGAGTTCCTCAAGCCTTTCAGTATTTCCCTCAGGTTGAATTGGAGTATTTTCATCAGTAAGTGCAGCAACGAGTTCAATATCATCGGAAATATTACCGGAAAGCTGAAGCCTCAGCCCGCTTTTAAGTGAAAAATCTTTATTCGTTCCCACGGTGAATCCTCTGACTAAAGTTCCACTTTTTTGCAGTCCACTTCCAAAAATACTCTCAGCAGTTAAAGGTTTGCTTTCGGTTCTTACTATTGCTTTTATTTCATTCTGATTTTGATTTTCCTGAAAAACTAATGAACGTTTCTTATATTCCTTTTCAATATCTATGTTAAGCGACAAATAAGAAATTATTAAAGTATCGAAAACTGAATAAGCAACTGTGTCAGAAATTGAAAAAAATCCCTTAATATAATTAATTGAATAAGCATCCTTTGAAAGTATTCTGTTCTTAAGTTTTATGATTTCAGTATTTGGAGAAATGTTAGTCTGACTTATAAAATATTTGTTATCAAAGTTGATTTTGAAAGTATCAACAGAAACGAAATAATTACTTCTAACCTGAGAATAGGAAAAAGGATGTAAATAAGTCAGTAATAATAAAATAATGGGGAAAAAGCTATGTCTCAAATTTGAAATATTTTTTATACCAAACTAAGATATGAAAATTGATTGAAACAATAGTTAAAGAATTGTACTTGCTTATTCTTTGACAATCAATCTGGTTCCGTGATTATTTGTAAAGTAATAATAAATCCATTCAATCATCACTCTAATCCTGTTTCTGAAGCCAATTAAGAAAAAAACGTGAATAACAGACCAAAGTAACCAGGCAAAAAATCCTGATAATTTTATTCCTTTGATTTCAGCAACTGCTTTAGCTTTTCCTATTGTAGCCATTGTACCTCTGTCTCTGTAAACAAATTTTGGTCTGTTTTCAAAAGGTGTATTGTTTTTGATAATTTCAGCAACAAATTTTCCTTGTTGAATGGCTACCTGAGCAACTCCGGGCAGTGGATTTCCTTTTTCATCTTTGAAATTAGCAGCGTCTCCAATCACGAAAATGTTTGGATGGTTATTAATTGAACAATCAAAATTTACTATTACTCTGCCTAATCTGTCCTTTTCAACATCAAGTCCGGATGTTAAGCCTGAGACCTGATTACCTGCAGCCCAAATAATTGAATTGGCTTTAAATGTTTGGTTATTTGTTATTACTTCCCCCTCCTTAATATCGATAACTTTAGTATTAAGAAAAACTTTAACTCCTAATTTCTTTAAATCTTCTTCAGCTTGTTTAGATAGCTTTTCATCAAAACTGATCAATAACCTGTTTGCAGCTTCTATCAAAAATACTTTTGTATCATAAGGAGAGAAATTTTTGTAATCTTTAATCATTGTTTTTTTAGCAATTTCAGCGATTGCTCCTGCCATTTCAACACCCGTAGGACCTCCTCCAATAATAACAAAAGTAAGATATTTTTCACGAATGACAGCATCAACTTCTTTCTCTGCTAATTCTAAGCTTTTGATAATTTTTTCACGAATTGTTAAAGCATCATTTAATGTCTTTAAACCGGGAGCAATTTCTGACCATTTTTCGTTCCCGAAATATGAATGTTTTGAACCAGTAGCAATTACCAAATAATCAAAGTCGAGTTGAGAATTTGTAAGAATGACTTTATTATTTTGTTTATCAATAGCAATTGCTTCATCCATAATTACTGAAATATTTGTTGAATTCCTGAATAAACTTCTTACAGGCATAGCAATGTCAGCCGGAGATAAACCCGCAGTTGCAACCTGATAAAGTAAAGGCTGAAACAAATGATGATTTGTTTTGTCTATCAAAGTAACGTTAAAATTTTCATTTTCCAGAGACTTTGCTAAATTTAATCCACCGAAGCCGGCACCAACAATAATTACTTTTTTCATATTTATTTTCTTATTTTTCTCATATAACAAAAATATTTTAATTTTATTTTAATGATATAATATTTCTTAAACTTCATTTACAATAAAATCATATTCTGAATCAGTCATTAAAATTATTTATCAATTATGAATTCAGCTAAAATTAATTTTTTAATGAAATTTGATGATTTAATTCAATCATCAATAAAATCTTTTTCTGATTTACCTAACAAGTTATGCGAGCTTTTAGTTTCTGAATTTGAATTTGAAGCTGCTGCTATTTTTAAGATTGGCTTAAACTTTAATCTTGAATTGATTGGACGCTCCTCAAATGTAAAAAAGAGTTTTGATATCAATACTTTTCAGAAGTGTGAAAGTTGTGAAGTATTAAGAACAAATGAAAAACTAAATTTTACTTTGACTAACAATTGTAAAATTTTTCTGACAGATAGAGTATTATTTGAAGGGTGTTCAATTGTTCCATTATCAAACGGTACAGATGTTTTATTAAAAATTTCCAAGAACGAAAATTATTCCAAAACCGAAATTGAAGATATCAACTCCCTTTCAAAATTTATTAAAAGTATATTAGATATATGGCTTTTAGGAAAAGGGAGTGTTGAAAATTCTGTTAGTATGATAATCTCTTCTTCAGCACAAGAGTTAAGAACTCCAGCAAATAGTATCGTGGGATTTACTTCTCTTCTAAGTGAAGAATCTCTTTCACCTTCTCAAAATGATTATGTAACTAATTTAAAGGAGAATGCTTTTAATTTGCTTTCAATACTTAATGATATAATTGATATAAGCAAAATTGAAAGTGGTTCTGTTAAGCCTAATTTCACTTCAGTAAATCTTAATGATTACATATCAGACTTAATAACTGGTATTAAATCGAAAAGTGAGAACAAATCCGTAGAAATTATTTACGATATTGATAAATCATTAACAAATAATATTAGTTTTGATTCACAGAAAGTCAAGTACATTGTTCAAACATTATTAATCAATTCAATAAAACTTACCGAGAAAGGTAGAATATCTTTAACAGTTCGACCAAATAATAAACTGCTGGAATTCAGAATAATTGACACAAGTAGTGGATTAACCAGTAAGAAAATATCTGATTTCTTCAAACCTTTCGGACTGCAAGATTCTTACAGTTCAAGAGCTAATAGTATAACAGGACTCAGTTTGCTTCTTGTCAAAAAGTATATTGACTTGCTTGGCGGATATATCTCCGTTAGTAGTAATATTGGTAAAGGAAATATAATAGATTTTGCAATTGTTGCGGATTTGGGTTACAATTTAGATAAACAAATTGATCAAATTCCCAAACCAACTGCAAGTAAAAATAAAGTTTTAGTCATTGAAGATGATTATGCTACTTCAAAACTGCTTAGTAACTATCTAACAAAATGGGGTTATGATCCATTAATTGTAAATTCATATAAACAAGCATTGAAACTGATTGAAAACCAAATTTTTCTTGCGATTATGATTGATGTTAATCTTCCGGAAATAAGTGGTTTTGAATTAATGAAACAGCTTAAAGCACATCAAAATGTTCGTCATACACCTATTATTGTTCTTAGTGTTGAAGCTGAAGAACAAAAAGCATTTATGATGGGAGCTGTTGAGTACTTTAAAAAACCTATAAACTATCGTTATCTGGTTGAAACTTTAATGAGTTATAAACTTAAAAAGGATTCCACTATTTTGATAGTTGATGATGATTTACCCACATTAAATCTTATCAAAAGCACCGTTGAGCAGGTTGGATTTAACACCATTGCAATAAATGAATCATCACAGGTTATGAGTTATATAGAAAATACACATTTAGACCTTGCAATTATTGATCTTGATATGCCTGTAATTAATGGTTTTGATCTTATCAAGCTTATTAAATCTAAAAAACAATTTTTTAATCTTCCTATTATTATTTACACAGGTAAAGAATCTTTTCAAGATGAACTAAAAAAAGTTGAAGGGATGTTTACTGAACTTCTTCATAAAAACAGCACAAAGATGGAAGACCTTGCTGACGCAGTTGCCTCTCTAATAAATCGTGCTGATGAACCTCAAAAACCAGGAGAAGTAAAACTTAGCCCTGATTCATATAAAATTTTACTTGTAGAGGATTATAAACACTCCCAAATTATAGTTACAAGGCTTCTAAAGAAAAATAATTTTGAATCAGTTGTTGTTGTAGAGAATGGATTACAGGCTGTTGAAGCAGTCAAGCAACAGAAATTTGATTTGATTTTGATGGATATGCAAATGCCGGTTATGAATGGTTTTGAAGCCACTCAAAAAATAAGAGAAATGCCTGAATATAAAGATACTCCTATTATTGCATTAACAGCATTTGCAATGAAAGGTGACCGTGAACGTTGCCTCGAAGCAGGTGCTACTGATTATATCCCTAAACCAATTGATTCACAAGAATTTATTGAGAAGGTCAAGTTTTATACAGAGAAAAGACTACAATTAAAATAACAGAAATTCTTTCGTTTTATGGACAAACTTCTCAGAGTTAGATTTGCCCCAAGTCCTACAGGGTATCTTCACGTTGGTGGATTGAGAACTGCACTTTATAACTATCTATTTGCTAGAAAAAACAATGGTAAATTTATTTTGCGAATTGAAGATACTGACAGAAACCGTTATGTAGAAGGTGCAGTTGAAAACTTGATAAATTCTTTAAAGTGGGCTGGATTAGATTATGATGAAGGTCCGGATATTGGTGGAGTGTATGGTCCATATATGCAATCTCAAAGACTAAATATTTATAAACAATATGCTAAGGAACTAATAAATATTGGAAATGCTTATTATTGTTTTTGCTCTCAAGAAAGATTGCAGAAGCTTAGAGAAGAACAGGAAAAACAGAAACTTCCTCAGGTAAAATATGATAAACATTGTTTGAACTTAACAACCGAAGAAATTGAAAAAAAAATAAAAGATAAATTACCATTTGTAATCAGGCTTAATGTCAAACCAAATCAAAAAATAATTTTTAATGACATAATACGCGGGCAAGTAGAATTCGACAGTAATAATATTGATGATCAGATTCTAATAAAAAGCGATGACTATCCTACTTATCATCTTGCAAACGTAGTTGACGATCATTTAATGAAAATCTCCCACGTAATCCGCGGTGAAGAATGGTTATCTTCAACACCTAAACACGTTATTTTATACGATGCTTTTGGATGGGAGCGTCCAAAATTTGCACATCTTCCCCTACTACTCAATCCGGATAAATCAAAACTAAGCAAAAGACAAGGTGATGTTGCAGTTGAAGACTATCGCGATAAAGGTTATCTGAAGGAAGCTTTAATTAATTTTGTTGCTTTACTTGGTTGGAATGCTGGCGATGATAGAGAATTCTATTATTTGAATGAACTTATTGAAGCATTTTCACTTGAAAGGGTTAATAAATCTGGAGCTGTTTTTGATATTGTAAAACTCAATTCTCTCAACGCAGAACATTTAAGAAGAAAATCTAATGGAGAATTGCTTCAAATGTTAAAAACTGAATTGATTAAATCCGAGTTTGCTGATTTATCTTTCTCTGATGAACGTTTGCTTTTGATTATTGAAGCAATGAAAGAAAGAGTTTCATTTGTCCACGAGTTTATTAGCAATTGTAAATACTTTTATAAAGAACCAGAGGAATATGAACTAAAATCAATTGAAAAAAATTGGAAACCTGAGACACCAGATCACCTAAGAAAATTTATAAATCTCATCGCACAAATAAATAATCCTTCAAAACAGGATTATGAAAATGCTCTGACTAAAGTTGCTGAGGAATTAAATTTAGGTAAAGGAAAACTGATTCACCCATTACGATTAGCAGTTTCTGGTCAAAGCACAGGACCTGGAATGTTCGATTTACTTTACATTCTTGGGAAAGAAGAAGTAATAAAGAGGATAGAAAAAGCAATTGAAAGCATTAATGTAAAATGATGAGTGCTAAATGTTTAATTATAATTGCTCAAAAGCTTTTATGATTTGTCATTTAACACTTAAAATTATTATTCCGCTTAACTCCGTAAAATCCGTGTTATATTAAAAAAAATCATCTATAACTTAGCATTAAACACTTGAAATTTACCAACCTATTTTTTAGCATTCCAGCTATCCTTAAGAGTGACTGTTCGGTTAAAAACCAAATTATTCTCATTAGAGTATTTGTAATCTAAACAGAAATATCCAAGTCTTTCAAATTGAAATTTATCTAATGGTTTTACTGATTTAAGGAATGGTTCGACTTTGGCATTATTTATAATTTTAAGAGAATAAGGGTTTATATAATCTAACCAATTTTCCTCTGCACCAGGATTTTCAATAGTGAATAACCGATCATATAATCTCACCTGAGCATCAAGTGAATCTTTGGAATTAACCCAGTGAATTGTACCCTTTACTTTTTTTGTTGACGGACCACCTGATCGTGTTTCAGGGTCATATGTACATCGTAACTCTATAATGTTTCCGGAATTATCTTTAATTATCTCCTCACATTTAATAATATAAGCGTACTTCAATCTAACTTCTCCTCCAGGCACCAGACGATGATAACCTTTAGGAGGATTCTCCATAAAATCATCTTTCTCAATAAAAACTTCTCTTGAAAATGTAATTTGTCTTTTCCCTGACTCAGGTTTTTCAGGGTTATTAACAGCTTCAAGAAATTCTGTTTGACCTTCAGGATAGTTTGTTATAACAACTTTAATCGGGTTTATTACTGCCATTACTCGCTGTGCATTCTTATTTAAGTCTTCTCTGATTGCATACTCAAGTAAAGAAATATCTGTTAAAGCATCCCGCTTAGCTACACCAACTAATTCCGAAAAATTCCAGATAGATTCGGGTGTATAACCTCTTCTTCTAAAACCAGAGATAGTTGGCATACGCGGATCATCCCATCCATCGACAATTCGTTTCTCGACTAACTCAAGTAATTTACGTTTGCTCATAACTGTGTAAGAAAGATTTAATCTGGCAAACTCAATTTGCTGCGGATGATATATTTCAAGTTGGTCTAAAAACCAATCATACAAGGGTCGATGTACTTCAAATTCAAGAGTACAGATTGAATGAGTAATTCCCTCGATTGAATCCTCAAGACCGTGAGCCCAGTCATAAGTCGGATAAATACACCATTCGTTACCAGTTCTATGATGACTTGCGTGAATAATTCTGTACATTACAGGATCACGCAATAGCATATTTGGGGAACTCATATCAATTTTAGCTCGCAAAACTTTTTCGCCGTCATTAAACTCACCATTTCTCATTCTTTCGAATAGATAAAGATTTTCTTCGACTGTTCTATTTCTAAACGGACTTTCCTTTCCTGGTTGAGTTACAGTACCTCTATACTCTCTCATAGTTTCATTATCAAGGTCATCAACATAAGCTTTGCCCTTTTTTATCAGCTGAACAGCGTAATCGTACATTTGTTCAAAATAATCCGATGCATATAAAACCCTGTCTTCGAAATCTGCTCCAAGCCATTTGACATCTTCTATAATGGAATCTACGTATTCTTTTTCTTCTTTTGTTGGATTTGTATCATCAAAGCGAAGATTAAATTTTCCGTTATAATCCTTTGCAATTCCATAATTTAAGCAAATTGATTTAGCGTGGCCTATATGCAAATAACCGTTTGGTTCTGGCGGAAATCTTGTGTGAACTCTGCCAGACCATTTATTAGTTTTCAGGTCTTCATCAATTATTTCGTAAATAAAATTTTTAGATTTTTTTGGAGATGAAATATTATCAGGCATATTTGTTTATACTTATTTTTTATTCAAAAATAAGCATAATGGGAGGAAGAGAAAAATTTGAACTAACTCTGTTTAATAAAAATTATAATATTATTTCTCCTGGATCATCAACTGGTTCGATACATTCCAAAGTAGGGATATGGAATTCTTCCATCAAATCCTCAATGTCTTCATCCTCTTCTTCAGCAAATTCTGTCCAGTTATCAATTAAGTAAAAATCAAATTTTTCCTTTTGATTTTTCCTTCTTTTGTTTTTTTTTATTTTAGTTTTCATAACTCACCTTTATAAAAGTTATTTGTCTCATTTTTATTATCGGAAGAAGATTTTAAGAGTTTAATTTGACTTGATCAGCTCAAAAAATTGTTATAAAAACTAAAAGATGATATCTTTGCGATATAAATTATTTGTTCTTTTTGCCGAAGTGGCGGAATTGGCAGACGCGCTGGACTCAAAATCCAGTGAGGCTCACACCTCGTGCCGGTTCGAGTCCGGCCTTCGGTACTATGTTTACAGTTTATGCCATTAAAAGCTTAAATCACAAATTCATTTATGTAGGTATTACTGAAAACCTTCAGGAAAGATTGAGAAGGCATAACAGTGGTTATGTTAAGTCTACTAAAAAATTCTTCCCTTTCAAACTCATCTACTCTGAAACAGTTGATAATGGGATTAAAGCCCGTCAAAGAGAAAAATTTCTTAAATCCTCTTCTGGTAAAAGATTTCTTTATTCAATTATCGCTGAATAAAATTGGCAGATAAACCTTCAGGTGAGGCTCACACCTCGTGCCGGTTCGAGTCCGGCCTTCGGTACTATAATAATTTTCATCATCCTTTAAGAAACCAAAATACTCCCATCATCTAACTAAATCCTTAAAGTTTTTATAATATTAAATAGATTATTTTGCTTTATTAAACCAATCCATCACAAAAGCATATAATCTTTCTGATACTTTACTATTTCTAAATCCTAAAAGCGCACCAAGTTCGAATTTATTTCTATGATTTTCTAACTCTAATGTTGCCTCTTCATTTTCGTAAATAACTTTGTATATATAGCATTTACCAGCTTTTATTTTAGAAGTATAAGAATGGACACAATTTTGCTGTCTTTTCGACCAGGATTTTAATTGAGTATTAGTTGTAAGTGGTTGTATAAATTCATTCCCCTTTATTGGAGGCGGCGGCAAAATATCAAGTTTCTCACGTTTTATTTTTATTTTTTGATCAAATTTCTTTTTAATCTCAAAAAGATTTTTAAGTGTTTTTATTTCAGGGAAATTCACCTTCCATTTTTTGGAATTTTTAATCATTTGACGAATCATAGAAACTTTTAGATTCATATTTTCATCAGTTACCAATTCAAAAACTATTCTATCCGAGATTATCATTAAAATATCGAGGTAATCCGAGCAAAGGTTAAGCAAATTTTTATTGATTTTTTTTGCAAATGACAATAGCTGTAAAATTCTTTTGCTTACTTTAATATTACTAGAAAGTGTTTCCTTTAGACTTATTAAAGAACTAATTTCAATTGTGAGAGGATCAATCTTTGAAAAGATTTTTACCATTTGATCTGAATCAGGAAATCCGCTTAATCTTAAAATTTCTTTTCTTTTGGTTTTTATCATCCTTTGAAACAACTGAATGTTGTTATAAAAAACAAAAGATGGATTTAGTTTTTCCAAATTAACAATAACATACGCAAGAGCTGGATTGGTTTTAATAAGGCCAGCAAAGTCATTGCCTAATAATTTAATCGCTTTAACAAGTTCCCAATGTGAATTTGAGAAACAAGACGCTAAAAAAGTTATTTCTGTGGGAATTGTAAGAAAAAATTTTCTTATCATTTCTGTATTGTTTATATCTTCATTTTTCTCAGTTGAATCAGAGAAAAGGTCATTTTGAATTTGATTTTGCTTTTTATCAGGAAGAATTATTTGTTTATTTATTATATCAATTTCGGGAATAATTTCAATCCAAACATCTGAATCAGCCGCACATACAAAAGCTCGCCATTCAGGATAACCTGCAAGGACTAAATCGTAATCCTGTTGCTTAATGAAGTATAGATTCTTTTTATCAAATTTTTCAAACGGGGTCACTATAAAAAACTAATATTTTAGAATAAAGCTTCTATAAAATTAGAATAATGTTTACTGAAAAAAACAATTAAATCTTCAAAATGTTTGTTTAATATTGAAATAAACGTCTTTTGTACTTAAATAAATAATTTCCTGATAAGATAACTTTTAAGAATACTCATCCCAGCTTTTAACCGGCAGTTCTGCAGGTTTGTATTGCTTTAGTGCTTTGATAAATCTTTTTGCAATCTGAATATTCGTAAGCAGAGGAATATTAAGATCAACTGCCTTTCTTCGGATTATATAATCACTATCGAGTTCAACTT
>CALEBT010000044.1 GCA_937942875.1 uncultured Ignavibacterium sp.
GGTGCGTAAATACTTTTTTCTTCAATGTAGATTCCTGCTGAAAAAACTACATACATTCCATTAAAAATATAAGCAAAAAGAACTATCGGAATAATCGGAATTCCATCCCAGTATCGTTGACCAATTAAATGATATCCCCAGAAACTAATTTTAATTATGTCTTCTATAAATAGAGAAATCAATACAAGTAAAATTCCACTTATCAAACAGAAATAGGTAAGAACTTTTGCAAATACTTCTTTGATATTTTCTACTTTGGAATTATTGAGAAAAAACGGCTGCCAGGCATATTGAAACATTCCTACAAAAAGCATCATAAAAATTCCAAGTTTATAATTGGCTTTGTATATTCCTACCGTTTCAACATTTGTAAGTCTCTCCAGGATGGGAACGTCTATAACCTGTACAAACATTAATGCTAATCCTGCAGGTAAATATGGCAAACCAAATTTTAGTAATTTTTTAAGTAAAGGATAATTAATTCTTATTCTGAAATTCTTAATTATTGTTGGAATAAGTAAAACTAAAGTCAGTGCAGCTGCAAGTAAATTGCTGATCAGAATAGCCTCAATACCAAGCTTGTAATAGAATATTAGTACAAAATTTGCTACAAGATTAACCAATATGTTAGAGACTTTAAGCAGTGAGAACAATTTTGCTTTTCTTTCTAATCTGAGTTTTAAAAATGGAATATTAGAGTTAGAATCAAAGAATAAGATTGTTGAAGCAATTATAATTAATGAGGAATAACCTTGTGGAATTTCTATCAGAGCACATATATCTTTTCTAAAAAGAATTATTATACTACTGATTAAAACAGAAGTAAAGAAAACACTTATATAAGGTGTTGAAAAATTATCTTTATCATCAGCAGCATCTTTGAATGCAGCATATTTTAAGTAAGCAGAATCTAAACCATAAATATACACTATGTTAAAAATGGCTATATAAGAATAGATGATAAATATATATCCATACTCGCCCGGATTGAATACATTAGTAAAGAAAGGAACAAATAAAAAATTGAGAAGTCTTCCTACAATCGTACTAATACCATAAATCAGAGTATCCTTGCTTAACTCTTTAAGCTTTTCAAACATATCTAAAAGATCCTTATATCAAGAGAAATATCAAGTGCTTTAACACTATGAGTTAATGCTCCGATTGAGATATAATCAACTCCCGTCTCAGCAATTTTTTTGACATTTTTGAAATTGATTCCGCCTGATGCTTCAACTCTGCATTTTCCAGAAATCATATTCACAGCTTTTTTCATCATTTGAATTGAAAAATTATCAAGCATGATTATATCTACATTATTCTCAATTGCTTCTTTAACTTCGATAAGATTTTTTGTTTCAACTTCAAGCAAGATTTTCTTTTTACTTTTTGATAATTCTTTTCTACAAGCGTTTACTGCGTTAGTTATTGAACCACTTACAGCTATATGATTATCTTTTATTAAAATCATATCATACAAACCAATTCGATGATTTTCGCCTCCGCCTGTTTTTACAGCGTATTTATCGAAGATTCTTAAACAAGGTGCAGTTTTTCTGGTATCAAGAATTTT
Organism: uncultured Ignavibacterium sp.; assembly: GCA_937942875.1. Lineage (GTDB taxonomy): Bacteria > Bacteroidota > Ignavibacteria > Ignavibacteriales > Ignavibacteriaceae > Ignavibacterium. Next base: position 1,574 of record CALEBT010000044.1, read on the forward strand.
CGCTTTTGTGTGGGAAATTTCGTTCACAATTTTATTAGTCATTGTGGATACTCCACTCATCCTCTGAAGAAAATTTAATGCAGTTCTTTCAGCAGTTAAAATAGCCCGGGCATTACCTTGTATTAGTGCAGCCACAGTTCCTGATTGAACTTCATCACCATCTTTAGAAAATTTTTGGAAGGATATTTTTTTGTCTAATAAGTGAAAAACTCTTTCAGCAACATCTAATCCACAAATAATTCCTTCAGATTTTACTAAAAAGATAGCTTCGGCTTTTTTTGATTTTGGAATAGTAAAATTGGTTGTTATATCTCCAGAGCCAACATCTTCATTCAATGCAATTCTTAAAATAGTATCAGAATCTTTATTCCATTTCATAGTTTGTAAAATTTTTCAATTGCATCAATAAAAAATTTGGGAGCGCGAGTTGGCCTCATAGTTTTTGAATTCATAAACGCCAGCTCAACATATCCTTTTACAATTTCTTTATTTCTCTCTAACGATTTGACAACGTGATCTATATGAACTTTTACTTTTGGAAATTCTGGAACAATTGTTTGAATTTCTAAAAGCTCATCATAAAAAGCCGGTGACAGATAAGTTATCTTTGTTTCTATTACCGGCATAAGAAAACCACTATTTTCAATATCTTTATATGGAAGTCCTATTTCACGCATCATTTCTGTTCTTCCAACTTCAAAGTATTCAAAGTACTTGCCGTTATAAACATATTTCATCTGATCAGTATCAGCATAACGAACACGAACAGTAGTTTTAAATATCATCATTTTAATAAAGTTAGTATTTATTTGTTCAAAAGATAATCAGACATTTTTCCTAATTCTTTTATATCAAGATTATTGTATGCCGGCATAATCATCTTCGGATATTTTTCTTTATATTCTTTGAATCTTGATTGCTCCATAAATGAATTAGGATTTCTCAGATAGCTAATAAGCATATCTCTGTCTTTCCAGTATTTCTTCAAATTTTCAAGAGCAGGTCCCATAGGAGTGCCTTCCAGAGAGGCACCATGACAGTTTAGACAACCGTGTTTACTCATCAGATCATATCCGGAAAGTTCTGAACTAACTTCCTGATTGATCATTGGAGAATTATTCATAACAATCGGAAGATTATCTGGTTTTTTGGTAGCTTTTTGTAAAATGAAAAGAGCAATAAATACTAACAAGAAAGTGGAGACCCAGATCTGTGGTTTTGTCATTTAGTATCCTGAATTAGTTTTTAGTTATTCTATTTGAAAAGACGCAGTAACAACACCGACAATTTCTTTTTCTATCGAACTTAAATCGTTGATTCCATAATCAGAAACAGCATTTGAAAATTTAGGAGTTATTTGTAAAACTCCCATTCTGGCACTCCTCATCGGACCAAGTTCTCTATCGGTAGCTTCAGCAATTTTTTGAGCCCTCACCATAGCATCCTTAGCTGCCTCTGCCTGAATTTCAATTTTCAATTCAGCCAATTTTGTGTAATGATATTCCGGTGGTTCTACAGAAAAATTGACACCCTGTTCAATTATTGAAGAAATATCTAAAGATAATTTTTTTATTTTATTTACATCATTGGATGAAATTTCAATTCTCTGATTGTAAACATATCCAGATATCCTACCTGTAGAAACTCCACTTGCTGAGATTTCATAAATCGGATAACTGTTAATTGTATATAATTCAACTTTATCATTAGGGAATCCATTTTTATCAAGATACCTCAACAAAGTTTTTCTCTGATTTTCAAGTTCTTTGAAAGCAAGTTCAGGAGAAGAATAAGTTACAGAGATCGTTCCCCTCAAAATTCCGAAATCAGAAATAATTTCTTTCTTGGCAGATCCAGTTACTGTAATTGTTTGATTAGAGCTTTGGTTGGATTTCCAGGCTGCTGTAAAAATCAAAACGCCTATTATTAAGCTAACTCCAATTACTATAAATCCATAAAAATTATTTTTTTGCTCCATTTTAATATCCAATTTTTATTTAATTTGGAAATAAACATATCAAAAAAGAGAAATTTAAACAACTTATTTTGAACTATCTATTATTAAAATAAATTAAATAAAGAAAAAGGGATTAAATGTCTAAAAAAACTAATAGACTTATAAAAGAGAAAAGTCAATATTTACTTCAACACGCATATAATCCAGTTGATTGGTATCCGTGGGGTGATGAAGCATTTGAAAAAGCTAAAGCCGAAGATAAACCAATTTTTCTATCCATAGGATATTCTACCTGCCACTGGTGTCACGTAATGGAAAAAGAATCTTTTGAGGATGAACAAGTCGCAGAATTGATGAATGACGCTTTTATATCTATTAAAGTTGATAGAGAAGAGCGGCCAGATATTGATGGTATTTATATGAAAGTTTGTCAAATGATTACCGGTGGCGGCGGTTGGCCTCTTACAGTGATAATGACCCCTGATAAAAAACCATTTTTTGCCGGGACTTATTTTCCTAAAAGGCAAAGATTCAACAGAATAGGAATGATGGAGTTAATTCCTAAAATCAATGAATTCTGGCAGACTAAAAAAGATGAGATTTTGCAAAGTGCTGATGAAATAACAAAAAGTCTGAATCAAATTTCAAATAGAAAAGTCGAAGGGAAAATAAATCCTGAAATAATTGACGTAGCATATAAGCAATTTGAAAAACGGTTTGACAAAATTTATGGCGGATTTGGTGAAGCTCCAAAATTTCCAAGCCCTCACAATTTAATTTTCCTGATGAGATATAATAATCTTACTCATACTCTTAATCTTACTCTTTCTCCCAATCAATCCTACTCTCTCCAAATGGTTGAAAAGACTTTAACTGCAATGCGACTTGGTGGAATATACGATCATATTGGATTTGGATTTTGCAGATATTCAACTGATCGCTTTTGGTTAGTCCCTCACTTTGAGAAAATGAATTATGATCAGGCAATGCTTTTAATGGCTTATACAGAAGCATATCAAATAACAAGGAATCAGTTGTTCAAACAAACTGTCGAAGAAATTATTGATTATGTTTCAAGAGTATTGACCTCAGAAAATGGTGGTTTCTTTTCTGCAGAGGATGCAGACAGTGAAGGTGAGGAAGGCAAATTCTATCTCTGGACTAAAAGAGAAATAGAAGAACTTCTGCCAAAGGATTTTTTTGAATATTTTATTCAAATATTCAATGTTGAAAGTGGTGGTAACTTTTACGATGAAGCAAAAGGGATCCGCACTGGGAAAAATATTCTTCATTTGAAAAAATCATTAAAAGAAATTTCAGCAGAATTAAATCTGAATTATGAAATCGTTTTGAAGAAAGTCGAAGAGTGCAGAAGAATACTTTTTAATAAAAGAGAAAAAAGAATTCATCCATTAAGAGATGAGAAAATCCTCACAGACTGGAATTCATTGATGATTTCTGCTTTAGTTAAAGCATATTTAGTTTTTAACGATGAAGCATATCTGCTAAGAGCTGAAAATTCTTACAAATTCATTAAAAGTAATCTCTGGAATGGTGAAAAATTGTTTCATCGTTTCAAAGATGGAGAAGTAAAATTCGATGGAAATCTCGATGACTATTCTTTTTTAATTCAGGCAAATCTTGATTTATTTGAAGCTACTTCTGAAGCAAAATATTTGAAATTTGCAATTGAATTAAATCTAATTCTTAAAGAGAAGTTTTGGGATAGTGAAGTTGGTGGTTATTTCTTCACAGGTTCTGATTCTGAAGAGTTAATATCCCGACAGAAAGAGCTTTACGACGGAGCAATTCCATCAGGAAATTCAGTCCAATTATTAAATCTGATTAGACTCTCAAGAATCACCAATCATTTTAGCATTAACGATTTTATTGAAAAGCAAATTGATTTCTTTTCCGGTGAGGTTCAACGTTATCCGGCTGGATATTCATATTTTTTAACAGCTTATAATAATTACTCTTCTCCTTCGGTAGAAATAATCATCAGTGGTAATGAGTCAAAAGTTAAAGAAGCAAAACAAGAAATACTCAAATATTACATACCAAATAAAACTGTAATTACTATCACAAAATCAAATCAGGATGAGTTGATTGAATTGCTGCCTCATTTGAAAGATTATAAAACAGAAGATGAGTTGAAGATTTTTGTGTGCAATAATTTTGTTTGCAATAATCCGGTTAATAATGTTGAAGAAGCATTTAGGATCTTGAGAATAGAATAACAAAGCATTTGATTTATTGTAGAGACGGGGCATGCTGCGTTTCTACATATATATACAAATTAAATATTAAATCTTATCTAACAAGAAAAAATCATTTTCTGACTTTTTATTCGTCATCAAGAAATTCTTGCTTGTATAATTACATAGCTTTTCAATTGGACAAATCGAACATTTCGGATTTGTTGGTAAACACAATTCCCTTCCCAATCTCAACAAATTTGTATGCAATGAATGTCCGGAATCTTCTGGAATGAAGTCTTTGATAGCATAATAAGTTTTTTCAGGTGTATTTGTTTTTGTAATACCAACTCTGTTCAAAATTCTGTGGACGTGAGTATCAACTGGACATACATTTCGATGCATTGAAAAAAGTAAAACACAACTTGCAGTTTTAACTCCTATACCTTTAAACTTTGTTAGCTCTTCAATCATAGAATCATTATCATATTTTGATAAGTAGCTAAGAGAAACTCTGCCTTGAGATTTTTTAAGCTCATTGATTAGAGATTTTATTGCCTCAGCTTTTTGTTTTCCTAAACCAGCAACTTTGATAATTTTTTCTAATGAAGATATATTAATGCTCAAAATCTCGTCCCAAGATTTGATTTTCGATTTAAGATTTTTGTAAGCCTTGTATGAGTTCTTATCGTTAGTATTTTGGCTTAAAATTGTTCCAATTAAAATATCCAGTGAATTTGGCTTTGTTTTTTTTCTTTTCGGAATGCCAAAATATTCTATCAGTAAGCTATTTATTTCGGATAATTTTTCTTTCAAGAAATATCAGTCAAAAAAATTACAGATAGAAAGCTCTACTTTTTCCTCTGAATAAAATGGTTCGCCATAATGTTTATGAATATGAAATCCATAAAATTCTGCACGTGCTTTTAAGTAAGATAAAAACTCGGGACGACTGATAAAGGTTTGAGGTTCAGTGCTTTTAGGATTATAGAACTGCGATGCATAACATTCAATTGCTTTGAATTTTTGTTCAAAAGTTTCAGAAATATCAATAATAAAAGTCGGTTCAAAAGTATAAGTCTGCATATAAAAATATACTTTTTTTGGTCTATGTGAATGCTGAGGAACTTCTTTATCGAAAGTTTTAATCTTATCTAAACCTGAATTAAAAATTGCTCTTTTAATTAAAGCATTAGCATCGTTATGGTCGGGATGCCTGTCGTGATGATAAGGTGCAAAAATTATTTTTGGCTTATACTTTCTAATCGAAATAATAACCTTTGTCATATTTTCTTTATTTATTTTGATATCTCCATCAGGAATTTCCAGATTTTCCCTTAAAGCAACCTTAAGCAGAATTGCCGCATTGAAAGCCTCTCGTTGTCTTAACTCAGGGTTTCCTCGAGTACCAAGTTCTCCCCTTGTCAAATCTATCATACCAACTTTAAAGTTGTTTTTAGTAAGAAGTGCTATAGTACCACCCATAGATAATTCGGCATCATCGGGATGAGCCGAAAAGACAAGAACATCAAGATTCATTTAGTATCCTTCAACAAAATTTGAAAACTTTTTAGCAAATCTAAAGTCAATCATTTTAGATAAAAAATGCTTTCTAAAATCAATTTTTATCTTATTTAATTGTTGAAATATTCAATCACTAATTTTTATTAAAAAGTTTTGCCATTAAAAAATTATAAATTATCTTAGTTTCAAAAGGATAAATTATAACTAAAAGGAGAGAAAAATGGCAGAATTACACGAATCAATTACTACTATTCCCCGCCTTTATAAATACCTTACTGAAACACTTGCAAATCAAACTACCAAACCCTTGATGAAACATAAAGTTGAAGGGAAATATACTCCAATCTCTTACGAAGAATTTAAAGAACATACTGATAGTCTTGCTTATGGGTTAGCTTCCCTTGGAGTTAAAGCTGAGGATAGAGTTGCTATTATTTCAGAAAACAGACCGGAGTGGGTTTATAGTGATATGGCTATTCTTTCTCTCGGAGCAATTGATGTTCCGCTTTATCCTTCATTAACTGCTGAGTCTGTAGAATTTATTATGAATAACTCCGAATCTAAAGGAATAATTGTTTCAAATAAATTTCAGTTGAATAAGTTCATTAAGATTAAAGATAAATGTAAGACAATTGAGTTCATTATAATTCTTAATGAAAAAGATTTTAACCCTGATTTGAAAAATCTTTTCACATTCAAACAAGTTCAGGAGTTAGGGAAAAAATATCGAAAAGAAAATCCTGATCTTCTCAAGGATAGTATCGAAAAAGTAAAACCAACTGATATTTGCACTATAATTTATACCTCTGGAACAACTGGTGAACCAAAAGGTGTGGTTCTAACTCACAATAATATTCTCTCTAATGTAAGAGCTGCTCTTCAATGTTTCCCAATTACTAAAGATGATGTATTCTTATCATTCCTTCCTTTATGCCATATATTTGAAAGAATGGCTGGTTATTATACTGCTTTCTCTTCTGGTGGGACAATCTGTTATGCAGAAAGTATTGAAACAGTAGCTCAGAACCTGATTGAAATTAAACCCACAATAATGACTACAGTACCAAGATTGTTCGAGAGAATTCATTCTAAGATTATTAAAAACGTTGAGTCTCAGCCCGAAAAGAAACAAAAGATTTTCAATTGGGCAATCGAAATAGGTAAACAATACGCAAAAGCTAAAAAACAGAAAAAGGTTTCTTTAGCTCTTGCCGCTAAACATAAAATCGCTGACAAACTCGTATTCGGGAAATTAAGAGAAAGAACCGGTGGAAGATTAAGATTTTTTATTTCAGGCGGCGCAGCACTCTCTAAAGATTTGGGCGAATTTTTCGAAGCAGTTGGAATACTAATAATCGAGGGTTATGGATTAACCGAATCTTCACCGGTTATTGCAGCAAACAGAGTAGATGATTACAAATTCGGTACTGTTGGAAAACCTTTCCCGGGCGTTGAAGTAAAAATTGCACCTGACGGTGAAATTCTTGCAAAAGGACCAAACATAATGCAAGGCTATTATAAAAATCCAAAAGAAACTGAAGCAACAATTAAAGATGGCTGGCTTTACACCGGTGATATAGGTGAATTTGATTCTGAAGGTTTCTTAAAAATTACAGACAGGAAGAAACATCTTTTCAAAACATCTGCCGGTAAATATATTGCTCCAACTCCGATTGAGAATCTTTTCCTTGCATCAAAATATATTGACCAGTTTGTTCTTATTGGTGATAGAAGAATGTTCCTTACTGCATTGATTGTCCCAGATTTTGAAGCATTGAAAGAGTATGCAGATGCAAATAATATTAAATATACTAACGAAATTGATTTGACTAAAGATGAAAGAATCTATAAACTTCTAGATGTTGAATTGAATCAAATGCAAAGAACTTTAGCTAACTATGAAAGAGTCAGAAAGTTTGCTCTGCTCGATAGACCTTTTACAATCGAGACAGGAGAAATAACTCCAAGTATGAAAATCCGTAGAAAGTACATTGAGGAAAGATACGGCGAACTTATTGAAAAGATGTATGAAAGTTTAGAGAAGAAAAGTGAGTGAATTCAGGTTCAGGTTCAAGACTTTTATGCTGATTCTAAAGATTCACTAAAGTTCATAAAAATTGCCACAAAGACACTAAGGCACAATGTTTCTTTGTGACTTTGTGTCTTAGTGGCTGATAAATTTTTTAACTGAACCTATTTCTACAGAGTTTTACTTAATTTTCTCTTAGTATTGAAATCATTTTCTTATGAATTATTCCGTTAGAAGCTAGAATAGTTTTATTAAAAATATCAATTGGTTGACCAATAAAATCTGTAACCATACCACCAGCTTCTTCGACCAATAATTTACCAGCACAAATATCCCAGGGATTTAAATGCACTTCCCAGAATCCATCAAAAACACCTTCGGCAACATAACAAAAATCTATAGCAGCAGAGCCTAATCTTCTTACAGCACGGGCTGATTTTGTCATTGCTATAAATTTTTCAAAAGCATTTTCGGGATTTTCATTTATATTGTATGGAAATCCGGTCACCAGGAAACTCTTTTCAATTATTGAATTTTTACTAACAGATATTCTAACATTATCTCTGAATGCACCACTTCCCTTTTCAGCAGAGTAAAGTTTATCTCTCATAATATCATAAACTACACCAGCAACAATTTCTCTCTTAAACTGCAATCCAATTGAAACTGAGAAAATCGGGAGTCCGTGTGCGAAATTTGAAGTACCATCAAGTGGATCAATAACCCACAGATAATCTGATTCCTTACTTTGTGAACCGCTTTCTTCGGCAAGTATTCCGTGTAAGGGATATTTTTTCTTTATGAACTCAATAATTGCTTTTTCAGATTCTTTATCTGCCTGAGTAACTAAATTCTTTACATCAGACTTGAATTCTACTGAAAAATTTTTACCGAAATAACCACGAATTATTTCGCCTGCAGTCTGTGCAATATATTTTATATCTTCGATCATATTAGCCCGTAGAAATTATGAAATTATTAATTTGTCTTAGCAAATTTAATGATTGAAACCTTAAGAGATATTTTGTCTGAGAATTATAAAATAACCTCATCTGCCATTTAGAAATCCAAATGAATTCCACAACCATCTTTTTCATTCCTTGATAGCTCGAAGCAAATTGGATATATTAGAGCATTAAAAAAGGATTATTGATATAATGAAAAGCACAGAAATTGCGGTCAAAATTCAACCTCATACTAACAATATTATTGATGATTTACCTGAAATTTTGCCGGTTCTTCCTCTAAGAGATATTGTAATTTATCCATATATGATATTTCCGGTACTGGTTGGAAGAGAACAATCTATAAAAGCTGCCAATTTTGCAGTTGAGTCAACTAAATATATTTTTTTAGCAACACAGATTAAATCTCATATAGAAGATCCTCAACCTTCAGATATTTATGTTGATGGAACAATAGCTAAAATTGTTCAAATCTTAAAGTTGCCGAACGGATTGATGAAAATTCTTGTAGATGGATTAATTCAGGGCAGAATTATCGGCTTCACAAACAGAAAAGAGTTTTTTGAAGCAAAAGTTGAAGCAGTTGTTCCTGAAATTGAATATGATTCTGAAATGAATGCACTGCTTCGGCAAATGACTCAAATGTTCAAAGATTATGTTAAAATCAGCAGACATGTTCCAAATGACACAATAGCTGCTTTTGATAACATTGAAGAGCCCGACAGAAAACTTTTTTATGCTGCAGCAAATATTATTCAACCAATTGAAGTAAAACAGTCTTTGCTTCAAAAAAGAAATGTTAAAGAACAATATTACGAACTGATTAAAATTCTCAATACTGAAATAAGCATACTTAAAATTGAAAAAGAAATTGATACAAAAGTACAGGAGAACATTGCCCGTTCTCAAAGGAAATTTATCATACAGGAGCAAATAAAAATTTTGCAGGATGAATTGGGAGACGATGAAGAAGTCAATCCGGAATTTGCAAAACTTCGCGAATCGATAAAAAAAGCTAAAATGCCAAAAGATGTTGAAGAGAAAGCATTAGAAGAACTAAACAAATTTAAGAAAACTCCTCCAATGTCTCCTGAATCAACGGTAATAAGAAATTATCTTGAATGGTTGATTTCATTGCCTTGGACAAAACGGACAAAAGATAATCTTAATATCAATCACGTTCAGAAAATTCTTGATGAAGATCATTTCGGTTTAGAAAAACCCAAAAGCAGAATTGTTGAACACATCGCTGTTTTGAATTTAGTCAAGCAAATGAAAGGTCAGATTTTATGTCTCGTCGGACCTCCGGGAGTAGGGAAAACCTCTTTGGCTAAATCAATTGCCCGTGCACTGGGAAGAAAATTTGTAAGAATAAGTCTCGGTGGGGTTAGAGATGAAGCAGAGATACGAGGTCATAGAAAAACTTATATTGGTTCTCTTCCAGGTAAAATAATTCAATCTATGAAAAGAGCCGGAACAATAAACCCGGTAATTCTGCTTGAGGAGATTGACAAAATGAGTATGGATTTCAGAGGAGATCCTTCTTCAGCAATGCTTGAAGTTTTAGACCCTGAACAAAATAATTCGTTTAACGATCATTATCTCGAAGTAGATTATGATTTAAGTCAGGTATTATTTATCACTACTGCGAATGTTCGTTATAATATTCCACTTCCACTACAAGACAGAATGGAAATAATTGAACTGCCAGGATACCTCGAAACCGATAAACTTGAAATTGCAAAAAGACATATCATTCCGAAACAATTATCAGCTCACGGACTTAATAGAAAAGAGGTTATCTTCACTGATGATGCAATTCTTAAAATAATCAGAGAATACACGCGTGAATCAGGTGTTAGAAATCTTGAAAGAGAAATAGCAACTATCTGCAGAAAAATTGCCAAAGAAATTGTTCTGAAAAAACAGAATAATGGCAAATCTGCAAAGAGTCAGAAATTTATTGTCGAAGCAGACAAAATTGAAGATTATCTTAAAATTCCAAAATTCCGTTCATTAAAACATCAAAAGATTAACAAAGTCGGAAGCGTAACTGGTCTGGCTTGGACAAGCACTGGAGGTGAGATTCTGAGTGTTGAAGCTTCTATTATGAATGGACCGGGTAAACTAACTTTAACTGGTCAGCTAGGGAATGTAATGAAAGAATCTGCTCACGCTTCCTTAAGTTACATTCGTTCACACGCCAGAGAATTAGACCTGAACCCGGATTTTTTCAAGGGCAGAGAAATACATATTCACTTACCTGAGGGAGCAATACCTAAAGACGGACCTTCGGCAGGAATTGCAATGACTATGGCAATCTTATCAGCCGTTTCCAATATTCCTGCTTCAAGTAATGTTGCTATGACAGGTGAAATTACTTTAACCGGTTCCGTTCTTGCTATCGGAGGTTTGACAGAAAAACTATTAGCCGCTAAAAGAAATGAAATTGAAACGGTTTTGATTCCAAAAGAAAATGAAATTGACCTAAAAGAAATTCCTGAAGAAGTAAAATCTAATTTGAATATCGTTTTGATTTCAAAGATTGAGGAAGCAATTGATTATGTTTTCCCAAATTACAGGAAGCAATTAAAAATTAAGAATAATAATGCAAGAAAAATTTCAAGTAAAAAATAATGTTCCGAAAAAGGATTCTTATTCGCTTTTAATTTCACAGATTAGTCTATTGATAAATCCTGAAGAAAAGCTTATTAGTAACCTTTCAAATCTCTGTGCTGCTATTATGCAAACTTTCCCAAGATTTAATTGGGTGGGATTTTACATAAGAGAATCAGAACATCTTTATTTAGGACCTTTTCAGGGAAAAGTTGCTTGCACAAAAATAGAAATTGGAAAAGGAGTTTGCGGAACTTCAGCTGCTAAAAAAGAAACTATTATTGTTCCAAATGTTTATGAATTTCCAGGGCACATATTCTGTGACTCTGATTCAAAATCTGAAATAGTCGTTCCAATTGTCATAAATGATTATGTCTGGGGAGTTTTAGATATAGATTCACCCGAATTCAGCACCTTTGATGAAACAGATAAAAAATACTTAGAAGAAATAATCGAACACTTAAAAACTTTAATCTTAAAATATGAGTTATTTAGTAACAGCGAGAAAATGGCGTCCGCAAAGATTTGACGAAGTTGTCGGACAGGACCACATAACAACCACGTTAAAAAATGCACTTAGGTCTAATCGTTTGGCTCACGCTTACATATTCACCGGCTCGCGGGGAGTTGGAAAAACAACAACTGCGAGAATACTTGCAAAAGCAATTAATTGCCTTAATCCAGTTGATTTTGAACCCTGTAATCAATGTGCTGTTTGTAAATCAATAAATGATTTTCAATCATTAGATATAATTGAAATTGATGGTGCTTCAAACAGAGGAATTGATGATATAAGAAATTTACGAGAATCTGTGCGATACGCTCCAACTGTTGGTAAATACAAAGTCTATATAATAGACGAAGTTCATATGCTTACAACGGAATCATTCAATGCTTTTCTTAAGACTCTTGAGGAACCACCTTCCCATACAATTTTTATTTTTGCTACTACTGATATTCATAAGGTTCCTTTAACAATAATATCCAGATGCCAGCGATTTGATTTCAGAAGAATAAATCTTAACATAATTAAAGAGCAACTTAAAAAAATTGCTGAATCAGAAAATATTAAAATTAACGATAAGGCTTTGACAATAATTGCAAAAAAAGCTGATGGAGCAATGCGTGATGCTCAGAGTTTTTTTGATCAGGTTGTAGCTTTTTGTGGTAATGAAGTTGATGCTGACACTGTTGCAAAGATTCTGAACATAATCGACCAGGAAATTTTCTTTAAAGTTTCTGACGCAATTATCGAAAAGAATTTTCAAGCAGCTTTTGATGTTATTGATTTAATACATAAGAGTGGTTGGGATTTTACAGATTTTTTAGAAGGTCTTGTTGAACATTTCAGAAATATATTATCTGTCCTGATTACTGAAAAAACTGATTTACTTGAAACAGCCGAAATTTATGTGCCGAAATACAATGCTTATCTTAATAGTTACAGTCAAAGCGATGTCCTCCGAATTTTGAATTTCTTAATTAAAAATCAATCTGAACTTAAATTTTCGAATAATAAAAAAGTTAAAGTAGAGATTATTCTTTCTCATCTGATTGGATTGCAAAACTCGGTAACTATTTCAGAGATAATCAATGAAATTCAGAAAGATTCCGATGATTCTCCTTTAGAAAAAAAAAAGCCATTAGAAATTAAGCCAGAGAAATCTGGAACAAACTTAAAAGTAAAATCAGAAGAGCAGAAGAAATCCGAGAATGAATTACAGAATTCTGAAGTGACAATTATTAATCAAAACTTTGAAAATAGCTGGCAAATATTTGTAGATGAAGTTGCAAAAGAGAAAGCCCTCGTTTTAGGTTCATTAGTCAGATCTTTGAAACCCGAAAAAATTGAGAATAATACTATCTTTTTGAAAGACGTTGAACAGGAGGCAAAAGAAATTCTTGAACTAAATAATGATTTTATTGAAAAAAAGTTAAAATCTGTATTTGGTAAGAAAATGAAATTCGAGTTTTCCTTTTATACGAAAAAACTTCCCGTTACTAATACAAATTCTGAAAACAGGAATTATTCTAATCCAATCGAAAAAATCATAATTGAGGAGCTTGGAGGGAAAAAAATTCTATAAATCCTTATTTTTTCTTAAGTTAAAATTTTCCTTAAAGCTCTAAAATATCTATATTTGCATTCTATGATGGATAAACTAATTGTTGCAATTGATGGACCTGCAAGTTCCGGTAAAAGCACTACGGCAAAGCTTTTAGCAGAAAAACTTGGTTATCTATATATTGATACCGGAGCTATGTATAGAGCTATCACTCTTCTGGCTATTCGTCATAAAATTTTGGATAATCAGGAAGCAATTATCAGGCTAGCTAAAGAATCTGATATTCAACTGAGATTTGAAAAGGGTCAAACATCTGTATTTGTTGATGGAATTGATGTAAGTGAAGAAATCCGCTCGATGGAAGTGAGTAAACAAGTTAGCCCAGTTAGTAAGATAGAAGAAGTCAGAAAAATTATGGTGCAAAAACAGAGATTGATGGGGGAAAAAGGTGGTGTGGTTATGGAAGGACGTGACATTACGACGGTGGTTTTTCCTGATGCTGATGTTAAAATTTTCTTAAATGCTACTATTGAAGAAAGAGCAAATAGAAGAGTTAAAGAATATCATTCAAAAGGTATTGACATCAGCTTAGATCAGGTAATTGAAAATATCAGAGAAAGAGATAGAATTGATTCAAGTCGGGAAATAAGTCCATTGAAGAAAAGTGAAGATGCAATTGAAATCGATACTACAAATCTGACTATTGATGAACAAGTTAATCTGATTTTACAAAAAGTTAAAGAAATAATATCAAATAGAAATTAAATTTTTTAGCCGGCAAATAATCAATGTTAAACTAATCACTGTTTTTTATAATTATCCGGCTTGATTATAAAATACAGTAAAAATTATAGGAGGATTAATGTCCGAAAAAAATGAAACGACTTTCAGCTCAGTGACTTCCGATGAAATTGAGAAAGCAAAAGTAAAATATCAACACGATCAGTATTCCAATGAAGAGTTTGCCACTTTAGCAAAACTTTATTCTGAATCATTCAGAGATGTTAAAGAAGGTGAACTTGTCAAAGGAAAAATTGTCAGAATCCAAGAAGATAATGTGATAGTTGACATTGGATTTAAATCAGAAGGTGTAATACCGAAAAGCGAATTTACCCCCGAAGCAGAACTAAAAGTTGGACAAACAGTAGAAGTTGTTTTGCAAAGTGTTGAAGACAAAGATGGAAATCTGGTTTTAAGCAAACAAAGAGCAGATTTCTTGAGAGTCTGGGAGAAAGTAATTAATGCCTATAACACCGGCGAAATTCTCAGAGGGAAAATTATTAAAAGAATTAAAGGTGGAATGGTAGTTGACCTTATGGGGTTAGAAGCATTTTTACCTGGTTCTCAAATCGACGTAAAACCTATCAGGGATTTTGATGCATTCGTTGGTCAGGATATGGATTTTAAAGTAGTAAAAGTTAATGAGCCAAACGAAAATGTGGTTGTTTCTCATAAGGTTTTAATTGAAGAAGAAATGGCTGATCAAAGATTGGCTATCTTACAAGGATTAGAAAAAGGACAAATTCTTGAAGGTACAGTTAAAGCAATTACTGATTTTGGTGTTTTCGTTGATTTAGGCGGTGTAGATGGTTTAATTCACATTACAGATTTAAGTTGGGGAAGAATAAATCATCCTAATGAAGTTGTAAAACTTGACGAAGTTATTAAAGTTGTTGTTACTGAATTTGATGAAGAAAAGAAAAGAATATCTTTATCACTCAAAAAATTATTACCTCATCCCTGGGAAAATATTGAAGAAAGATTTAAGGTAGGTGATAAAGTTTCCGGAAGAGTAGTATCTCTTACAGAATACGGAGCATTTATTGAAGTTGAAAAAGGTATTGAAGGTTTAATTCATAATTCAGAAATGAGTTGGACTCAACACATCAAACATCCAAGTCAGGTTGTCTCAATGGGTCAAATGGTTGAAGCTGTTATTTTGAGCTTGGATAAAGACGAGAAAAAAATATCTCTGGGTATAAAACAGTTAGAACCAGATCCCTGGCAGACTTTATTGCAAAAATATCCTGTTAATTCGCGTCACACTGGTATCGCAAGAAATCTTACAAACTTTGGGGTGTTTGTTGAGCTTGAGCCTGGAGTTGATGGACTTATACACATATCCGACCTTTCCTGGACCAAGAAAATTAGACATCCCGGTGAAGTTGTAAAGAAAAACGAAAAGATTGATGTTATAGTTTTGAATGTGGATGTTGAGCAAAGGAAAATTTCATTAGGACACAAACAAATTACAGAAAATCCCTGGCCAAATTTCGAAAAACTATACTCGGTCGGTAAACTAACCACCGGAAAAGTTGTCAGAATCATTGAAAAAGGCTTAATTGCTGAGCTTCCAGAAAAAGTTGATGGATTTGTACCGACTACTCAATTAACTACCAGAAAGATAAAAAACATCGCTCCTCATTTTCCAATTGATTCAGAATTACCGTTAAAAGTGATTGAATTTGATAAAGATAGCAAGAAGATAGTACTCAGTGCTTTAGCTGCTCTGAAGGAAAAATCGGAAGATGAAATACAAAACTATATAAATACTTTTAAGTTAGATAAAGAGACCGTTGCGAATATAAAAAACTCAGAGACGGGGGCTATTGATACTACTGATTTCCCGATTTTTGAAGATTCAACAGAAGAAGTTAAAACCGAAAATAAATAGTACATAATATTAAATTTCCTCGAGGCTGTTCTTGTAAATAAGTTTATAAGACAGCCTCTTTTAATATGAATATGAATAAGACTGTTGCTTTACATACGCTTGGATGCAAACTCAATTTTTCTGAGACTTCAGCAATTGCCAACCAATTCATTAAGAATGGTTATTCAGTAATTGACTTTGATAAAAAAGCAGATGTTTATGTTTTTAATACTTGTACTGTCACTGAAAATGCCGAAAAAGAATGCAGACAAATTGTTAGAAGAGCTTTAAGAATTAATCCTGATGCTTATGTAATTGTAACCGGATGTTATGCTCAACTTCGTCCTGAAGAAATAGCAGAAATCGAAGGTGTTAATGCTGTTCTTGGCAGTGAAGAGAAATTTAAAGTTTTTGAAATATTAAATGATTTAAATAAAACTGATGTTTCCTGCATTTTCGTTTCTCCAACAGAATCCTTAAATGGATTTGGAAAAGCTGTCAGTAGTGAGAATGTTAATCGTACCAGAGCCTTTTTCAAAATACAAGATGGTTGTGATTATAAATGTTCGTTTTGTACTATCCCGCTTGCAAGAGGGAAAAGCAGAAGTATGGAAACAGACGAACTTCTAAAGGAATTCAAAAAAATAATTGATGATGGTTATAAAGAAATTATTTTAACTGGTGTAAATGTCGGAGACTACAAAACAAGTTCTGGAAACAATTTACTTAATGTTTTAGAAAAATTGATTAAAGTTGAAGGTGACTTCAGAATTCGCATTTCATCTATTGAACCTAATTTACTGTCAGATGAAATAGTTCATATTACAGCAGAATCAAACAAAATTTGCAAGCATTTTCACATTCCTTTACAAAGCGGAAGTAATGAAGTACTAAAGAAAATGCAGAGAAGATATACAGTTGAAGATTACAGTACTTTAATAAATAAGATTAAAAAACTTATGCCCCATTCAGGAATTGGAATTGATGTAATTGTTGGTTTCCCTGGTGAAAGCGATATACTTTTTGAGGAAACGTACAAATTTCTTTCAGGTTTAGCTTTCTCATATTTACACGTTTTTACTTATTCAGAAAGACCATTCACTAAAGCAATCTCATTGAGCGGAAGAGTAAAAGTAGATGAAAGAAGGAAAAGAAATCAGTTATTAAGGTCTTTAAGTGAACAAAAGAAAAATGATTTTTACAAATCTATGTTAGGAACAAGACAAACAGTTTTGTTTGAAAGTGAAAACCATAATGGATTTTTAAAAGGTTTTACATCCAATTACATTAGAGTTGCTACTGAATTTAATCCTGAGCTTATGAATAAATTTCAAGAAGTTCAACTGAACGAAATAGAAGATGGATTAGTATTTAGTAATCCAGTAGAGATAAAAAAATACTTTGCTATCAAATAATATCAGACTTATTATTCAAATAAAAAATTTATGAATAAAATAAAACTGCAACATTTAATAGTACTGCTTTTTCTGGCACAGAATCTTTTAATTTCTCAAACAGGACAAAATTCCATACTTTATCTAAAGAATGAATTAAAGAGTATTGACGCCGGGGAAATTTCAACAACACTGGAAATTTTCAATTCGAATATGCAGCAAAAGAAAAATACAGGTTTAGCAATACTATATTCTTTATTATTACCAGGGATGGGAGAATTGTATGCCGAAGGTTACGACAGTGGAATTTATTTTACAATTGCCGATGGAGTTTTATGGAGTACAGTTATCGGAATGAATGTTTACGGAAACTGGCAGGAAGATCGTTATAAATCCTATGCTAAAGTTCACGCAGGAATAGATCCTGATGGAAAAGATAAAGATTTTTTTGCTACTATTAGTGCATATTCAAGCATTGATGATTATAATAACGAAAAAGCTTTTGAAAGGGACTTTAAATCAATGCTTGATAAGCAAAAATATTATTGGAATTGGAATTCTAATGAAGATAGAAGAACTTACAGAAATATGTGGAGCTCAAGCGAACAGACATTCAATAATATAAGATTTGCAGTTGGTGGATTAATTTTAAATCGCCTCATCAGTGCTATAAATGCAGTAAGATTAACATCTCGTTACAATAAAAAGATAGAAGATGATAATTTGACAATGAATGTTTTTATCCGGAGAAATCTTTTCAATGAAAGTGAATTAACTTTTAATTTTCTGCATAAGTTTTAAGGAAAAAGCAACACTCACTCTGCCATCCATGGCTTTGTGAATGTTGCTCCCCAGAAAATCATTCTCAATTATTTATCTGGCTCAACTCTTCTTTTTGCCTGAAATCCAGAACCTTTTCCAGATCTAAAAGAATTAATAACCTGTCTTCAAGCTTTCCAATAGCTGTAATATATTCTGAGTTCACACCTGATACTAATGATGGTGGTGGCTCAGTGATATTTTTTGGAATTCGTAAAACTTCTCTTACTGAATCAACAATAAAACCAACTGTAATCCCGCTAACTTCAACAACTATAACTCTGGTATTATTATCGTGTTCTTTCCTGATTCTGTTTAGTCTTGTCCGTAAATCGATAATCGGAATAATTTTTCCTCTGAGATTAATTACTCCTTCAATAAAATCCGGAGCATTTGGAATTTTAGTAATTGAAATAACTCTTATTATTTCTTCCACCTTTAGAATATCAATTCCAAACTCCTCATTATCAATATTAAAAGAAACAAGTTGAAGTAATTCTTCTGATTCGTGATGTTTCTTTTCCAAACTCATTTTCCCTCCAATTAAACTTTCATTTCTGAACTGATTCTGGCTTTAAAGTTTTGAGATCTTCATTCACTTTAAATATTCTAACGGTTTCCCTTAAGTTATCAGTTAATCTATTCAGATCATCAACCGTACGAGCTACCTCCTGAATACCACGTGCAGATTCATTAGTAACATTTCTCACATTTTCAGCAGTTCTGTTTGTATTCTTTGTTGTATGTAATATTGTTAAACTCATTTCTTCAATAGCACTTGCTTTTTCGTAAACCTGACTACTCAATTCTTGTGAACCAGTAGCCATTTCTTTAGCATTTGAGACAAATAATCTTGTTGAGTCAGATGTTTTTTACAAGAGTGATTCTACGGTTTTGTTAACTATTTTGTTAAACATTCTTGCCTTATAATTTTATTTATCGAATATCTCTTTTGGTTTTATATTATTATCGAAATTTATTGAGGAAAGTTTAATTTTTTTTAGAATGAATTAACTGATGTGAATGGACATAATTATTCAGAAGTATATTTGGTCACTAAAGAAAATAGGGAGAATCTTAGAAAATTTAAGCTTCTACGATTTTATTTCCTTAAGAATTTTTTCAGCAACTTTATTAAGCACCTCATCTGAACTATAGAAATTATTTCCCATCCGTTCTCTGATTTGCTGAAGTTGTTGTTCTTTGGTTTTTTGAATTAAATCTTTAGCTTCTTTGGAAATTTCAAACACATCTACTCTCGAATTTTCTTTCTTTGATGAAACTTTAACCTGATTCTTCTCATCAGGTAGAATCATTTTATTTAATATACCCCTTATTTCCATATATTTACCTCATATAACTTAGTATTTTTTTCTTATTACTGCTTGAAATAAGCATCTCCGAAATCTGACTTAATTTTTTTGTCCAAATTTTTATTTTATTATCGTATTCTTCTGAAATAAGTTTAGAGGTATAATCAATTTTTTCGTTAATTTCTGGATTTTGTTCTAGAAATTGTGACTTTTCCAATTGAATAATTTCTTCTTTTAATTGAATCATTCGATTTTTAAGTGGATAGAAATTCAATTCAAAATTATTTTCATCAATAGACTTTAAAGATATTAAAATATTTTCAAGTTCATTTATAATTTTCACTTTAAAATCCTTGCTGATTACTAATATTATTCATAAAATAACTTTGATTTGAGATTAGAGCAGCTAACTGTGATTGCAGTTTTTGATACTCAGCTCGTAATCTTTCAGCAGACTTTGAGATATTTTTCTCTGACCTGTTGATTGTATCATTTACATAATTTACGCTTGAACTTAAATAATTCTGAGCCTTTTTAATATATCCTGCAGAACCAGAATATGGATCTAAGGCATCATATAGTAATTTGGAAAATCCTTGTGATGAATTGAAGAAATTTTCTACTTCAGATATATTATTCTCCACTAAGCTTTTTAACTGTGAATCGCTTGAGATACTCAAACCATTATCCACATTAAAAGTAATGCCTAATTTAGAAAGTGAATTCAGACTATTAGCTGGAAAACCCTGTAATGAATTAACGGCATAATTATTTAATAAATTCAATAGTGAGCTTGCATTTGAATCACCTAATAATAGACCGCGTTTATCTTTCTTTGATGATGAGTTCTCTTTAAGAAACTTATAAAATTCATTAAACGTTGAAATAAAACTTTCAATTTTTGATTTTACCGAGGATGAGTCATTGATTACAGTTAATATTACATCAGCTTCATTGGTTGCAGATAATGAAAGTAATTTTAGATTTACACCAGAAATAAGATCATTTATTTCATTACTATTTCTTTGAACTTCCAGACCATTAAAGGTAAGTTTTGAATTCAATTGATTTGTTTGATAAACAAATCCCGGAACATCATCACTGCTTTCATTCTGAACAAAGGTTGGTCTAGATGTTCCTATATTTAACCCAAAAGCCCCAAGCAGACCATTTGTAGTGATATCTGAAATTTCAGTAAATCTGAAGTCATAACCTGAATTTTTAGTACTAAATGATATTTGAGTTTTACCAGAAATCGGCGAAAAAACTGAACTTGAAATAATTCCAGATGCAGCAAATTCTTTATCTGAGTTAATACCAAGTGAACTTAATAAATTATCACTATCATTTTTTAGTTGAATATATTTTGATTTTTCAGAAGAAGTAATTTTTAATCCAAAAGAGCTTCCTGAAATTACCTTTTCTGCAGTAACACCATTTATAGAATTCAACTGACTTACAATGTTATCTATTATTTGTTCATAATTGCCTGCTGCGTAGTTAATTGTTTGTTCTGTTCCTCCATAGACAAATGTAAACGTACCACTATTGTTATGACTGCCAGATACAGTGTTGGATATTATTTCAGCATTATCATTATTAATTGCTTGATTAATTTTATTAGCAAGAGCTGAAAAAGAAATACTCCCATTGGAAAAATCGCTGGTATTTAATGTAACCTTAACAATACTATTAAAAATTTCACCCTGACCATCACCCGCACGCAATTTAAATGAATATTCTCCGGGAGTAAATTCAGAAGTTAATTCATTAGAGTTTTTATCTAAAGAAATTATTATATCATTTTTTGCAAGCTGATTAACTCTTAAACTATAATTTCCTGCAACAGCAGTTGAAGCAGCAGTAGCGATAATCCTGCTTTCATTTGATGATTTTACTGTTTTTGCTTTAAAGACAGAATCTGTAGAATTATTTTTTAATACAGAAAGGGAATTCTTAAGAGAATCAATGTAATTTAAAATTTTGCCGTAAGCCGAAGAGAGATTGTTATATTTTTCCTGTTTTGCCTTCAACGGATTAACTCTTTTTGACATTTCTGTCTGAATGTAAGAATTAACCAGTTGATTTATTCCCGAAGTTGTTAAAGCATTAATAGACATAATACAATTCTAATTTTTAATTTGATTAAAAGCTTTAATCCAGGTCTCCCGCAATTCGGTTAAGATTCTTTTAACAATCTCATTATTGTTTTTTCTCATTTGATCTTGACAAAACTGATATATTCTGAATAAGCGTAATGAAATAGAGGCTACTTCTTCATTATCATAACGCAAAGCATTAATAAGAACCTGAATAGCATCATTTGTTTTTATCATATCTTTTTTCTCCGCATTAACAATAGCAAAATCATAGACCTTAAGAAGCAACTTTTCTGGAGATGCATTCATTATCTCATTTATAAGATAAGAATTTGCTTTATGTGATTTATAAGTTAAAGTGTTTTGCATTTTTCATCCTCTGATTAAATTATTAAAACCTCCCGAATAGATTCGGGAGGTTCGGTTGCTTAATAATTATCTAAAAAGTGCAAGTAAATTCTGAGGAGCAACATTAAGCTGAGCTAACTGCGCTGTACCAATCTGAATTCCTATCTGCCCTTTGGTTACGTTCAATTGCTCCAGTGCCATATCTGCGTCAAAGAACCTCGATATTGTTGCAGTGTTGTTTGTTCTTGCCGCTGTTATGAACTCCTCTCTGGAATCAAATGTCTGTGCTTGATTACCAATATATCCCAAAGCTGTTTTAACATTATTTCTGAAAGTAGTAATATTGTGTGTTAAGTTACCGCTGGTATTTTGTAACGCAGTGATATCTGAAGCATTATTACCAAGCTGTAAGCCAATATTAACTGTCAGAGTTGTACCAGCTCCGAAGTTTTGGTTTGCTGAGGCAAGAACGTTAGCACCGTTAATTGATGTATTTGACAGGATGTTATTAATCTCGTCTGCCAACACTTGTACATCATTTGCGAGAGCAGCTTGATTTTTCAGTGGATCAAGTGCATCCTGTTGTTTTGCATCAATCTGATTGAGTTTATCAAGAACCTGCATTAAGGCTGATTCACCGGTTGATAACCAGTTTTTTGCGGATGAGATATTACCAAGCTGGGCCTGATATCTCAAATTCTCGGCTTCCAATTCTTTACCAACTCGGAATCCGGAAGTGTCGTCTGCTACTGAGTTGATTCGTTTCATTGTAGCAAGACGGAGTTGAGCTTTTGTTGTTTGAGCATTGACTTTTGCTAGTGCATTATAAGCACTCAATGCATCAAGATTTGTGTTGATTTGGAAAGGCATAGATACCTCCTTGTTTGTTGTTTATAAATAAAACAAGCATCCTTGCTTGTTATTAATTAGGTGAAATCATAACCATAAATAGCAAATTCCCTGGTCTAATCTAATTTCTAGACCAGGGATTAAAATCACTTAAATTATCTGAAAAGTGCTAATAAACTTTGCGGAGCAACATTAAGCTGAGCTAACTGCGCTGTACCAATCTGAATTCCTATCTGCCCTTTGGTTACGTTCAATTGCTCCAGTGCCATATCTGCGTCAAAGAACCTCGATATTGTCGCAGTGTTGTTTGTTCTTGCCGCTGTTATGAACTCCTCTCTGGAATCAAATGTCTGTGCTCGATTACCAATATATCCCAAAGCTGTTTTAACATTATTTCTGAAAGTAGTTATATTGTGCGTTAAGTTACTGCTGGTATTTTGTAACGCAGTGATATCTGAAGTATTATTACCGAGCTGTAAGCCAATATTAACTGTCAGTGTTGTACCAGCTCCGAAGTTTTGGTTTGCTGAGGCAAGAACATCTACTCCGTTTATAGTTGTATTTTGAAGAATGTTATTAATCTCATCGGCTAAAACAACAATATCATTTTGAATAGCAGCTTGATTTTTCAGTGGATCAAGTGCATCCTGTTGTTTTGCATCAATCTGATTGAGTTTATCAAGAACCTGCATTAAGGCTGATTCACCGGTTGATAACCAGTTTTTTGCGGATGAGATATTACCAAGCTGAGCCTGATATCTTAAATTCTCACCTTCCAACTCTTTACCAACTCGGAATCCTGATGTGTCATCTGCTACTGAATTGATTCGTTTCATTGTAGCAAGACGAAGTTGAGCTTTTGTCGTTTGAGCATTGACTTTTGCTAGTGCATTATAAGCACTCAATGCATCGAGATTTGTGTTAATTTGAAATGGCATAACTACCTCCTTGTAGTTTTTTGTTAATGATATTAAGCATCCTTGCTTATTTGTTTATTTGATCTTTAAAGAACAATTTTTAATTCTACCTTATTATCGGAACTTAATTAAAAAAGTTTAGTTTCTTTTTAATTTTCATTTCCATTAAAGAACAAAAGTAAATTCACTTTTATATTCGCAAGTGTATAGAAATAGTTTAGATGTAATTAGAAAAAAAATTTTATTTTTTTTGGAAGAGATAAATGAAGGATTTATTTAGCAGGTTATTCGAAATTATTTTGTTTAATTCTTCTTGCTCCCATATATCTTTTTGAATAATAATCTTCATCAAGTGAATTGACTGTCACTCCATTTTTTGTATTAGCGTGAACAAAAAGATTATCCCATAGATAAATACCAACGTGTCCTGGCCTAACTCTTTTTCGAGTATTAAAAAACACAAGATCACCAAAATTTAAATCACTTTTATTATCAATAACTTCACCCTGAAGATATTGTTCACGGGCTGATCTGTTTAGATTTATTTCTAACACATTTCTATAAATTGATTGAGTGAAACCACTGCAATCAATACCTTTTAATGAATTTCCGCCAAATTTATAAGGAGTTTTATAATATTTGACTATTTCCATCAGAAAGGCTTCTGTTTCACTAATTTTCTCAGAATTATTATTGTTGATACTCTCACTTTTAATTCGTTTTAATAAATCATATAAATCATAATTAGTTGAGTTATCAGGTATATCACTAGGGTCTATTTCTTCAGGGACATCTTCATCATCTGCAATATAGGAAGTATCATTTTCAGAGGTAAATCGAATATCGGATTGTTTTTTGTTTTCTGTTTTATTCTTATTATAACGCTCAACTGATTGAACTGTAGAACATCGATAAAAAACCAATGACAGAAAAATAAATAACAACGAATATATTTTTACCATATTAACCTAAATATTGTTTAAGCTTTGAACTTATTTTTGAGCGTCTAAGTCTTCTCAAAGCTTTTTCTTTAATCTGTCTTACTCTTTCCCGGGTTAAATTAAATTTATCACCAATTTCTTCTAAAGTATGCGGTTGATTGCAATCTATACCAAAATATAATCTCAAAACTTCCTGTTCCCGCATAGTGAGAATTTTAATTGCTGTTTCTATTTCTTTGTGTAATGATTCCTTAATCAGTTCTCTATCAGGTGCTGGGGAATCTTCATTACTGAAAGTTTCGATATATGAATTCTCATCGTTATTAATAGGAGCATCTAAAGAAATTTTCCTTTGATTAATTCTGAAAGTCTCTTTGATTTCTTCAACATTCATATCAAGCAGTGCAGCAATTTCATCAGAGCTGGGTTCTCTTTCGAATTCCTGTTCGAGTTTTGAATAAGTTTTACTTACTTTTGATAATGTCCCTACTCTATTTAAGGGAAGCCTGATAATTCTTGAATTCTCTGCAAGAGCCTGAAGTATTGATTGCCTTATCCACCAAACTGCATAAGAAATAAATTTAAATCCTTTGGTCACATCAAATCTTTTTACAGCTTTTATTAGTCCCACATTACCTTCATTAATCAAATCATTAAGAGATAATCCTTGATTTTGATATTGTTTAGCCACACTAACTACAAATCTGAGATTAGATTTAATCAGTCTTTCTGTTGCCAGCTCATCTCCATTCCTGGCTTTAAGAGCTAGTTCAACCTCTTCATCAGGAGTTAATAATGGTTCTTTCGAAATATCATTGAGATATTTATCTAAAGAAGCACTCTCTCTATTAGTTATTTGTTTAATGAGTTTCATATGAAAGTAAATTTTCCTTAAAGAAGAATAATCTCCACTTCTCCATCAGGATAAATATTTTTTCTTTTTGTAACTATTGCCAAATTATTAAAAAGCGCAACTAAATAAAACAAACAGTCCCTTGTATTATTAAAAAAAGCAGAATACTCGTTAACCTTCAAAGAATATCTTGGATGTAATCCCAAAACATTTATTGAATAAAGAAATTTAGTAACGGCTTCATTCTGAATTTTATTTTTGGTAAAAAAATATAATTCGCCTGCGTTTAAAACAGTAGTAAAACATTTACCTTCAGAAAGTATTTTCATCAAATCACTTTTTAGTTTTTCCCCATCATAATTCAGAAACTCAATAATTAAATCTGTTTCAATTAAAAATTGTTTCTCTTTCTTCATATTAAAAATTATCCAAGCATTAATGGATTATTCTTTAAAATACCTTCACAATCTATCAAGTCCTTAAGTTGAAACGGTTCAATTTTTTGAACTTTTAAAATTCTTTCCAGAATTTCTATCTCATTAGACGAAAAATCATTAAAGAAATATTCAGGATTAAATAAATAATAATTTCTGCCTTTTTCAATCCTAAAAGGAATTTGATCGGATTTTTTTCTTTGATTTTCTTTATTCATAATAAATTACTGATTCAAAAAACTCATACCAGGGAAAAAAGTTTTCAACTTATAATATTCCGCAACTGTTTTAGCTACATCCGAAAAAGTTTTCCGAGTGCCTAAACTGAAGCCTCTTTTATTTTTTCCGTAATAAAGAAGAGGGACATATTCTCTGCTGTGATCTGTGCTGGGTGTAGTTGGATCATTTCCATGATCTGCAGTAATAATTAATCTGTCATCAGGATATAATAAATTAATTAAGTAAGGAATATATTCATCGAATTCCTGAAGAGCTTTATAAAAACCTTCAACATCATTTCTATGCCCGTAATAAACATCAAAATCGACTAAATTAGCAAAAATCAGGCTTGAAGAAACAATTTGTGAATACTCGAAAATTGCTTTTATCCCTTCGAGATTTGATTTAGTATGTTCTATTACATTAAATCCACGATTATTAAACAAATCAGCTACTTTACCAATTGAAACTGTATTAACTCCATTTTTCTTTAAAACATCGATGAGAGTTTCCGAAGGTGGATCAATAGAATAATCTTTTCTGTTTGTTGTTCTAACATAATTTCCCTCTGAACCGACAAAAGGTCTGGCAATTACTCTGGCAACATTCAAAGGACTTTTTAAAACTTCTTTTCGGGTTATTTCACAAACCCTATACAGATTGTCTAAACCAAATGTTTCTTCGTGTGCAGCTATTTGAAAAACTGAATCTGCCGAGGTATAAACGATCGGAAAACCAGTATCACAATGTTGTTTACCTAACTCTTTTATTATTTCAGTTCCGGAAGCTGCTTTGTTTCCAAGAACTCCTTTACAACCGGTTAATTCAATAAAAGATTTAATAATATTTTCAGGGAATCCATTTGGAAAGTAGTCGAAATCTTTATCTACTTTTAAACCTGCCAGTTCCCAATGGCCTGTTGTACTATCTTTTCCTTTTGATACTTCTGCAAGTTTTCCGAAAGAGGCTAAAGGGGCAGGATTCTTACTGACTCCTTGAATATCGGTAATATTTCCCAAACCCAGTCTTTGAAAATTTGGTAACCAGAGTTTACCAATATGTTTACTAATGTTTTTTAGAGTATTGCTTCCTTGATCGCCATAATTACTTGCATCAGGCAGCTCACCAACTCCTACTCCATCTAATACAATTATTATAAAATTATTCATTAACGAAGAGTCTAATTGTTGTGTAAAACAGTATTCCCACCTTTTTCTACAGCTTTACTTAGAGCCAAATCTGCATTTTCAATAACTTCGCTAATATCTGTTTTTCCTGTGGTAGAGCAAAGTCCAACAGAAATTGTATATGTATTTTGCTTCATATCAACTGAAATCGGGTGTCGTGCGACTTTAATTCTAAGTTTTTCAGCCCAGACAAAAATATTTTTCATCTCATAATTAAAGAAGTGAGCCGCAAAAACTCTTTCACTTAATCGTCCCAAAATTACGTGAGGGTATAATTCGTTTTTAATAATTCCCAAAATTTCTTTTAATACTTTTTGAAACGGATCGCCTTCAAACAGATTACTTTGCTCAAGAAAATCGTCAATTTTTATTAGTGCAAGAACTCCCTTTGCTCCAACTGAATTTAATTTTATGAGTTCATCTTCTAATCTCTGCCTGAAAGATTCGTCATTAAGAGTAAGAGTTTCAATATCAAGAGAGATTAGTCGTTCCATCATTTTCTGTGAATAAGCATTATGTAATATGTACGCAGTAAACTTGCTTATACTTTCTATAAACCTCATATCAGAATTTGTGAAATGATTGTTTTTCAAACTCTCAAAACAAAACGCTCCGAAAGGCTTTCCCGTAAAGTTTATAGGCACAACCATAAAGGAGCCAAATCCAATCAGGTCCTCTGCTTTATTATATCTATAAATCTTTTCAATACCAATCTCATCAATTTTGTTTGAAGTATTTGCAGTAATTGACTTACCGACAAAAGTACCGGTCAATTCTACTTTAAAACCTTCTCCAACATATTTCAAATTTGTATTATTAGTAAGCTTTATAATTTTATATACTTTTTCTATTGAATCATAAAATACTATTGAAAAAACATCCCATTCAAGAATATCTCTAAAAGTATTTGATATCGAATTAAGAATACTTTCATAAGAATCAGATTCGATTTCAACATTTAAAAAATTCAACAAAGTATTTAATCTTTTTTGAGAGAGTTGTTCTTTATGTCTCTCGTCAAAAATTTGAATTATTAAAGTGATAACTCTAATAAATCTTCCCAATGAATAAATAGTTTCAACTCCAAATGAATCTTTAACGATTGAGTCAACAGCAATAATTGCAACTAATTCCCCTTCATAGTAGAGAGGCACTCCAACAAAGCTCTTAATTCCTTGAGGCTTTTCATAATATCTGATATTATCATATTCAGCATTAGGTAGAATATCACTTAGTAACTGAGGTTCATTTGTTTGAACAATTTTACTGAGGATATCGTCCTCAAGTTGGAATTTCCTCATTAGTATATCATTACTTTTTGATAAATATTTATGTAAGCTAAGTTTTTGAGATTTTTTATCGTACCAAAAGAATACCACAGAGTAAGCGTTAAAAGTCTCATTTATTACAGCAAGTATTTTTTCAAGGGCAAAAGAAAACTTACCGCCACTATCAAGTTCAGGTGAAATTGGTTCATTTGCAATCTCGTCAAACCTATCTTTAAGATCAGGTGGTTTTAGTTTTTCAGTAAATGTAAGACGAGAAGATTTCTGCGCTGAAGATTTAATTACTTCTATATTTTTAGTTTTAGAAATAATTTCGAATCCACCTTCTTCCTCGAGCCCGGATGAATCAATAGGAATATCATCACCATCTACTTCATCAACAGTAAACTTTCTGTCAATTCTTAATGAGTCTCTCAGAAAAATAATGAAGCCAACGTAAATCAGAAGAAGAAAAATCAGAAAAATTCTAGTTAGTATATCGTCCGTAATGAAAGAAAGTGAGGCAATAATCGGAACAAGTAAAAAAGTTATTATTCTATTTCTTTGTCTTTTATTCATTGTTAAATACAACTAAAACATGCACTAAAAAAAAGTAAACAATTTTTTATCAAAGATAATAAATTCACTAAGAATTTTTGTAAAAAGATTGAGATAACAAAGAACTAATTTCTTTTTTACCCACCTTTGTAACAGAGGAATAAAAAATTGTGTTTTCATCTAATACTGATTCCGGAAATATTTTCTTAAAGTCGTTAAAATATTTTTTCCTGTCAGAGGATTTTATTTTATCAACTTTATTCAGAATAAAAATGTAAGGAAGATTTAATTCCAATAAAAGCTTATTCATTTGAATATCAAGCTCTGTGGGTATATGACGACTATCTATTAAATGAAAGACTAATTTTATATACTCCGACTTTAATAGAAAATCACCTATTAAAGATTGCCACTTTTTTCTTTCCTCAATACTGGCTTTAGCAAAACCGTAACCTGGCAAGTCTACTAAATAGAAAATATCATCAATTGAATAAAAATTAATTGATCTCGTCTTTCCGGGTGTAGAGCTAGTTTTAGCTAAATTTTTCTTATTAAATAGTGAATTTATAAATGAAGATTTGCCAACATTCGATCTGCCGCAAAGCACTACCTCCGGAAGACGATGTTTTGGTAATTGATTTAATGAGTAAACTGTTTTAACTAAATACTGTCGATTTAACATAAATAAAAAAGAGTAACCGATTTCTCAGTTACTCTTCCTAAAAAGTTTTGTTTAGCTTTTATTGAGCAGACTGCTGTTCTGCTAGTTGCTCTTCCTGTTTTGATTTTTCTTTTTCCTTAGCTTTTTGCTCTCTTTGAGATTTTCTTTCTTCAGCTTTTAGATTTGCAGCTTCGTTGTAATCTACCAATTCAAGAATTGCCATTTGAGCAGCATCGCCTAATCTTGTACCTAATTTAACAACCCGGGTATAACCGCCTGGTCTTTCAGCAATAGTAGTAACGATTTCAGAAAATAATTCTTTAATAACATCTTTGTCTTTGATTTCACTCATTACTAATCTTCTTGAATGAAGATCGCCTTTTTTAGCTTTGGTAATTATTTTTTCAACAAAAGACCTGGCTTCTTTTGCTTTAGCTAATGTTGTTTTGATTCTTTTGTGCTTTAATAATGAGGTTGCCAATGCACGCATCAAAGCTGCCCTATGGGATGCTGTTCTCTTTAATTTTCTACCTCTAACTCTATGTCTCATTTTTAACCTACAAAAATTTAATTGTTATCAGTGTTTTCTTTTAAATATTTGTCAACATTCATTCCAAACTCCAAGCCCATATTTTCTATTAGTTCTCCAAGCTCTGCTAGTGATTTTCTTCCAAAGTTTCTGAAGCGTAATAATTCCTGTTCATCTTTTCTAACTAAATCAGCGATCGTCTTAATGTTAGCCGCTTTCAAACAATTATGTGCTCTAACACTTAACTCAAGGTCATCTACTTTTGTTAACAATACTCTTTTTATTTTTTCAAACTCAGTATCTTTCTGCGGAGCTGGTTTAACATCTTCCGGTTCTACATCAAAGTTTATAAAATACTGAATATGATCTTTTAATATTTTACCTGCCTGGGTTAATGCATCATCTGGAGTAATAGAACCATCTGTTTGAATCTCTATGGTGAGATTTTCATAGTCATTTTTATCACCAATTCTAACATTACTAACTTCATATTTGACATTTCTGATTGGAGTGAAAATTGAATCAATAGGAATAACTCCAATTGTCTGATCCGGCTGGATGTTTTCATTAGCAGGGACAAAACCATATCCACGACCCACTTTCAATTCAACATCAAATTTTGCGTTCTTATTTAATGTTGCAATATGCAGCGTCGGATTAAGAATTTCTACATCATTACTTGCTTTTTGAATATCTGCTGCAGTCCATTCACAAGGTCCATGAAAAGATAAATTTATTTTCTCAGGTTTCTTACTCAAAAGTTTCATCCTTACCTGCTTAAGATTAAGTATAATTTCAGAAACATCTTCAACTACTCCATCAATAGTGGTGAACTCGTGCAATACCCCGCTAAATTTAACAGCTGTTATCGCTGAACCGGGAAGAGAAGATAGAAGTACTCTTCTGATTGAATTACCAAGAGTTACTCCAAATCCTCTTTCTAATGGTTGTAATGAAAACCGTCCAAATGTATTTGAGTAACTAGATTCATCAAGTACGATTGCGTCTGGCATCTTGAATGAAAATCCGCTCATTTATATTCCTTTGTATTATTCTAAAAATTAATTATTTGGAGTAAAGTTCAACAACTAACTGCTCATTAGCATCCAAAGGTACATCTGCTCTTTCAGGAATCTGAACAAAAGTACCAGAAAGCGTTGCTTTATCAACAGTAATCCAATTATAGGTGTTATCCTTAACTCTTTTTAAGGAGTTATGAATAGCATCAAGTTTCTTGCTCTTTTCTTTAATCTGAACCAAATCTCCAACTTTGACCAAATAAGATGGTATATCAACAGGTTTCGAGTTAATAAGAATATGCCCATGTTTAATTAACTGTCTTGCCTGTTTTCTTGAAGAAGCAAAACCAATTCTGTAAACAACATTATCAAGTCTTCTTTCAAGTAGCTTTACTAGATTTTCACCTGTCTTACCTTTTTGTTTTACAGCTTTTTCAAAATAGTTTCTGAATTGAGTTTCTAATAAACCATAAACTCTTTTAATTTTTTGTTTTTCTCTCAGCTGAACACCATATTCAGAAATTTTAGTTCTTCTTGAAACTCCGTGTTGTCCAGGTGGATAGTTTCTTTGCTCAATGGGGCATTTATCTGTATAACATTTTTGACCCTTGAGAAAAAGCTTTTGTCTTTCTCTTCTACATAATTTACATACAGCGTCTGTATATCTTGCCATTTATTCTCTCCGTTAAATTAAACTCTTCTACGTTTAGGTGGTCTGCATCCATTATGAGGAATTGGAGTAATATCTTTGATAGAAGTAATCTCCAAACCTGCGGTATGCAAAGCTCTGATAGCAGCTTCACGACCGGAACCAGGACCTTTAATATAAACCTCAACTTTCCTGAGTCCCATATCATAAGCTTCTTTAGCAGCTGCTTCTGCTGAAACCTGTGCAGCAAAAGGAGTATTTTTTCTTGATCCTTTGAATCCATTCTTACCGGCAGAAGACCAAGAGATTGTATTTCCGTAAATGTCAGTAATAGTTACCAAAACATTATTAAAAGTTGCTTTAATATGTGCAACTCCATTAGAATCTACGTGTGAACGTTTTTTAACTTTTTTTGTTGATTTAGCCAATGATTATCCTCCGGTTAAACTAATTATTTCTTAGAAGGAGCTTTTTTCTTTCCAGCAACAGTTTTTCTCTTACCTTTTCTGGTTCTGGAGTTAGTTCTGGTTCTCTGACCCCGTACTGGTAAGCCTCTTCTGTGTCTTAATCCTCGATATGCTCCAATATCCATTAATCTTTTTATATTTTGCTGAACTTCAGACCTTAATGCACCTTCCACTTTGTAATCTGAAGTAATAACAGAACGAATTTGAGCTACTTCTTCTTCAGTTAATTCCGAAACTTTTTTCTCGGGATTTACATTAGCTTTCTGAAGAATTTCACCTGATATGGTTCTACCTATTCCAAAAATGTATTGGAGACCATATAAAACTTTTTTTGATTTCGGTAAATCTACACCTGCTATACGCGCCAAAGATTAATCTCCTTTTTTATTTAACCTTGTCTTTGTTTATGCTTTGGGTTCTGACAAATTACTCTTACAACGCCTTTTCGTTTTATAATTTTACATTTGTCACAAATCTTTTTAACAGAAGCTCTTACTTTCATTTTAAATCCTATTTATATCTATAAGTGATTCTTCCTTTTGATAAATCATATGGTGAAAGCTCAACAGAAACTTTATCACCAACCAATATTTTTATATAATGCATTCGCATTTTACCAGAAATATGAGCAAGAATTTCATGACCATTATCCAACTTTACCCTGAATGAAGCATTCGGTAAAGTTTCAGTAATTATTCCATCAACTTTTATTGGACCTTGTTTAGCCATTAGCAAACTGTCAATATTTCCGGTTCTTTATCAGTTATTAAAATTGTATGCTCAAAATGTGCTGAATCGCTTCCATCAGCAGTTTTAATCGTCCATCCATCAGAAGCTACAATAATCCTCCAGTCACCGACATTAACCATTGGTTCGATTGCTAGTGTCATCCCTTTTCTTAACGATGGACCCACACCTTTTTTCCCATAATTTGGAATTGATGGGTCTTCATGCAAATATTTTCCAACTCCGTGACCACATAAATCTCTGACAACTGAAAAACCGTTTGATTCGACATAGCTCTGAATTGCAAAAGATATATCCTGCAATCTGTTTGATTCTTTTGCTTGCTCAATTCCGATATACAAAGAGCGTTCGGTTATTTCCATAAGTTTTTGTTTAATCTCAGATACTTTTCCAACACCAACTGATATTGCAGCATCACCGTAAAAATTATTTTTAAGTACACCGACATCTATCGAAATCAAATCACCATCTTTTAACTCATAATTTCCTGGAATTCCGTGTACAACATCATTATTAACAGATGTACATAAAGAAGCCGGAAATTTAACTCCGTTTCCCTGAGAATATCCTTTAAATGCTGGTATAGCATTATTGCTTTTTATATAATCCTCTGCAATTAAATCCAGTTCCTTAGTCGTTACCCCAATTTTTATTTTTGACTTTACAAGTTGCAATGTTTCAGCAACTATTTTACAACTCTCACGAATAAAATCAATTTCTTTTTTAGTCTTAATTAAGATCACTAATACTAACGTCTGCCTTTTATTTTACCAGATTTCATAAATCCATCATAATGTCTCATCAAAAGATGAGATTCTATCTGCTGTAAAGTATCTAACGCAACACCAACAATAATCAACAAACTAGTACCACCAAAAAATTGTGCAAATTGACCTGTAACCCCCCAGGCTGAAACGAAAGCAGGTAAAATTGCCACTATAGCTAAAAATATTGAACCGGGCAAAGTAATCTTTGTCAAAATATTGTCAATAAAATCTGATGTTTGTTTTCCCGGTCTAATACCAGGTATAAATCCACCTTGTTTTTTCATATTATCAGCAACATCTTTCGGATTGAAAGCAATCGCTGTGTAAAAATAAGTGAAGAAAATAATCATTAAGGCATAAATAATTGAATAAACAACGGACTGATAATGAAATAAGTTTGCAACACTCTGAAGAAATTCATTGTTCGGGAAAAATGATAATACAGTATTTGGAATAAACATAATCGCCTGAGCAAAAATGATAGGCATTACGCCAGCTGTATTAACTCTTAACGGAATATACTGAGTAACACCACCATAGACTTTTCTTCCAACAACTCTCTTTGCATACTGAACAGGGATTCTTCTGGTACCTTGGGTTACTAAAACAACTCCAGCGATTATTAAAAACATAAAAGCAAAAATGATAATTTCAACTATCAAAGATCTTTGGCCTGCCTGAATAAGTCTGTATTCATCCAATAATGCAAAAGGAAATCTTGCAATAATACCAATAAAAATTATAAGTGAAATTCCGTTTCCAATTCCTCGCTCTGTAATTTGCTCACCCATCCACATCATAAAAATAGTACCGGCAATCAGGATTATGATAGTAGTAACCACCCAACCAATTCCCTGAACCGGGGCAGGAATAATTGGCATCCCACTAACTTCGATATTTAATAATCTAACTGTAACACCCCACGCCTGCATTGCTGAAATTAAAACTGTTCCATATCGGGTTAACTGAGTAATTTTTTTCCTTCCCTCTTCACCTTCCTGCTGTAATTTCTGAAAATACGGGACAACTGCTCCTAAAAGCTGAATTATAATTGATGCAGATATGTAAGGCATAATTCCAAGTGCAAATATTGCAGCATTGCCAAAAGCGCCGCCAACAAATAAATCATATAACCCAAATAAAGTATCGGATGATTGATTCTTTATACTTTCTGCAAGTAAAGCAGAATCAACACCAGGTATTGTAAGATGCGAACCAAGTCTTACGATAAATAAAAGTGCCAGTGTGTAAATTATTCGTTGTCTGAGTTCGTGTATTTTAAAGATATTTCTGAAAGTATCTGTAAGTCTTGACATTTAATCCCACACTATAACTTAGTTATTGAACCACCAACAGCTTCAATTTTCTGCTGGGCTGATTTACTAAATGAGTTAGCTTTCAAAATTAGTTTAGACTTCAACTCACCTTTACCTAAAATTTTTACAGGTTTCTTCAAAGTAGAAATGAGGCCATATTTTTTTAAGTCTTCTAAAGATAATTCCTTATTTTCTAATTCATATTTGGAAGCAATTCTCTGTAATGCATTGAGGTTAATGATCTGATACTCTACTTTAAATATGTTCGTGAACCCGAATTTTGGAATTCTTCTTTGAAGAGGCATTTGTCCACCTTCAAACCAACTCTTAAATTTGGCACCAGAACGGGATTTCTGACCATTCATTCCTCTTGTTGATTGACCACCGTGTCCTGAGCCTTCACCTCTACCGACTCTTTTTCTTTTTTTCCTCGAGCCTTCTGCGTATTTAAGATTTCCTAAAATATTCATACTAAAACCTGTTTATTCGTTTATAGTTTCTGTTTTAACCAAATGACTAACTTTTCTAATCATTCCTCTAATCTGAGGGGTATCATTATGAATTTTTGAGTAATTTGGTCTTCCTAAACCTAAAGCTTTAATAGTTCTTTTTTGGTCTTCAGGTCTGTCAATTATACTTCTAATCTGAGTTACTTTAATCTTAGACATTATCAATACCTCATTTGGAAACAAATAAATCTTTAACTGTTACACCTCTCTTTGAGGCCATTTTTCTTGCATCAATCTGACTAACCAGAGCATTAAGCGTTGCTTTAACCTGATTGTGGGGGTTACTAGAGCCGAGAGACTTCGTAAGAATGTCTGTTACACCAGCAGCTTCAAGAACCGCGCGAACGCCACCACCGGCAATTAAACCTGTACCGGGTGAAGCTGGTCTCAATAAAATCTTACCTGCTCCATATTTTCCAATTATTTCGTGCGCAACAGTACCTTTTATAACTGCTACCTGAACAACATTCTTTTTAGCATCATCAACGCCTTTAGCAATTGCATCAGTTACTTCATTAGCTTTTCCTAATCCGACTCCAACAACTCCATTGCCATTACCTACAACAACAATCGCATTAAAACTGAATCTTCGACCACCTTTAACAACTTTGGCAACGCGGTTAATGTGAACAACTTTTTCTTTAAGTCCTTCAACATCTGTTGGTCTGATAACTTTATTTTTGTTTTCCACTATTTTTCTCTAAAATTATTTATTGTTACTTGCTGCCGGAAGAGGATTCGAACCTCTACATACGGCTCCAAAGGCCGCTGTCCTACCGTTAGACGATCCGGCAAGGATTAAAATTTTAATCCACCTTCACGAGCTGCATCAGCAAGGGCTTTAATTCTGCCGTGATATCTGAAACCGTTTCTGTCAAAAACTACTTCGGTGATTTTATTTTCAAGTGCAATTTTGGCTATAAGATTTCCAACAATTTTGCTTTTTTCGATTTTACCTTTAGCTGATTTAATTTGCTCTGCCACTTCTTTTGAAAGACTAGAAGCACTAGCAACTGTCTTTCCATTATCATCATCAATTATCTGAGCATAAATCTGATTTAAACTTCTGTAAACCGAAAGTCTTGGTTTATCAGTAGTTCCATAGATTTTCTTTCTTACTCTAACTTTAATTTTTTCTCTTCTTTTATTATCTGTTTTAAACATAAAATCTCCTAAGAATTATTTGCCAGCAGTTTTACCAGCTTTTCTACGAATAATTTCTGTAGAATACTTAATTCCTTTACCTTTGTAAGGCTCTGGTTTTCTAAATGAACGAATTTTTGATGCTACCTGACCAACTAATTGTTTGTCAATACCGGAAACTATTATTTGAGTTGGAGTTGGAGTTTCCAATTTAATTCCGGTTGGCGGAATAAAATAAATCGGATGAGAATAACCCATAGAAAGCAATAAATTATTTCCTTTTAATTCTGCTTTATATCCAACACCTACTATATCTAAAATCTTTTTGTATTCCTCGGTAACGCCTTTAATCATATTTTGAATCAAAGCTCTGGTCAAACCGTGTAAAGATCTGTTTTCCTTAAGATCATCAGGTCGGGTAACTTCTATAACGTTATCCTTAAAACTTACGCTAATATTCTGATGATATGTTATTCCCAACTCTCCTTTGGGTCCTTTAATCTTAATATCATTCCCATTGATTGTTACCGTAACACCTGACGGAACCTGTATTGGTTTTCTTCCTATTCTTGACACCTTATTACTCCAATAAATAATTTACCAAATATAACAGATTACCTCACCACCAACAGACTGTTCTCTTGCCTGTCGATCTGTTAATAATCCTTTAGAAGTTGAAATAACTGCCAAACCAAGACCGTTCAGAACTCTTGGTAGCTGATCAGCAGATTTATAAACACGTAAACCAGGTTTGCTGATTCTCTTCAAACCTGAAATAGCAGATACACCATTTCTGTATTTCAATTGAATTCTGATAACGTTTTGTTTATTATCTTCAATAATTGAAAAATCGTGAATAAAATTTTCGTTCTTTAAAATTTCAGCAATTTTAATTTTTAATTTTGATGCCGGGATATCGACTCTAAATAATTTTGCTTTAGAGGCGTTTCTAATTCTTGTTAAAAAATCTGCTATAGGATCAGTTACAGCCATTTATAAACTCCTTTTACCAACTTGATTTTTTTAATCCAGGTATTTCACCACGCAAAGCCATTTCTCTTAGTACTAAACGTGAAACACCAAACTTCCTATAATAGCCTCTTGACCTACCAGTAAACATACATCTGTTCTTCAATCTTGTAGGAGAAGAATTACGTGGTAAAGCTTGCAGCGCTTCAAAATCACCTTTTGCTTTTAATTCAGCACGCAATTTTGCATACTTTTCATACATTTTTTTTCTCTTTTCTTCTCTAACTTTTGAACTAAGTCTTGCCATAGATTTTCCTTATACTTAATTAATTTCCTTTTTTCTGAACGGGAAACCAAAACCTTTTAATAATTCATAAGCTTCATTATCGGTAGGAGCAGTAGTAACAATAGTAATATCCATACCAATAATTTTATTCACTTTATCAATATTAATTTCCGGAAAGATAATCTGTTCTTTAATTCCTAAGGTATAATTACCCCTTCCATCAAAAGATTTATCAGATAAACCTCTAAAGTCTCTGACTCTGGGTAAAGCTATATTGATTAACCTATCAAAAAACTCATACATTTTTTCTCTGCGCAGAGTAACCATAGCACCTATATTCATTCCAGCTCTTAACTTAAAGTTAGAAATGGCTTTCTTTGCCTTTCTTATGCTGGCTTTTTGTCCAGTAATTGCTTCTAATTCTCTGACGGCTTCTTCTAATATTTTCGGTTCAGTAACAGCATCTCCAAGTCCCATATTAACAACAATCTTGGAAATTTTAGGCACCTGCATAATGCTTTTGTAGTTAAATGTTTTCATCAATTCTGGTACAACGTTGCTTTTATAAAATTCAGCTAAACGGCACCTAACCTTAACTTCTTTTTCAGCTTTTGCCTCAGAAGGTTGTTTTGCTGACGGCTTTTGTTTTTGTTGTGTTGAATCAGATTTTTTTGTTTTCTTATCAGCCATTGTTCAATATCCTTTATTGTAACATTTCACCGCTTTTTTTACTAATGCGGGCGGATTTCTTTTTACCAGTTTTTTCATCCAAAATAATTTTAGCCCCAATTCTTGAAGGTTCATTAGTTTTTGGATCTAAAATCATAACATTTGAAATATGAATTGGCGCTTCCTTTTCAAATATTCCACCCTGAGGATTTTTTTGAGTTGGTTTGGTGTGGCGCTTTCTAATGTTAACACCTTCAACAATAACTCTGTTTTCCTTCGGGAATACTTTTAATACTTTACCGGTTTTGCCCCTATCATTACCGGCTATAACCATTACATTATCATTCTTTTTAATTTTCATTTTTCAATCCTATAAAACTTCTGGAGCTAATGAAACAATTTTAAGAAATTGTTTATCTCTCAATTCTCTTGCAACAGGCCCAAAAATTCTTGTTCCTCTTGGTTCTCCCTGATTATTTATAAGTACAGCTGCATTTTCATCAAACCTGATGTAAGTACCATCTTTACGCCTTACTTCTTTGGCAGTACGTACAATAACTGCGCGTGATACTTCGCCTTTTTTTACTTGACCATTAGGTATTGCAGATTTAACTGAGACGACAATAGTATCACCAACAGTGGCATATCTTCGATTGCTTCCACCTAAAACTCTAATGCATCTAACTCGTTTAGCTCCCGAGTTATCAGCAACTACCAGATTAGTTTCTTCTTGAATCATTCTTCAAACTCCTTATTTGGCTTTTTCAACAATTTCTACTAAACGCCAGCATTTTCTTTTACTTAAAGGACGAGTCTCCATAATTTTTACTTTATCACCAATATTACAAATTTCTTGTTCATCGTGAGCCATTAGCTTTGTAGTTTTTTTGAAATATTTTTTATAAATAGGATGCGGAACTCGTTTTTCAATTGCAACAGAAATTGTTTTTTTCATTCTATTACTAACAACAATTCCAATTCTAACTTTTCTAAGATTTCTTTTTTCCATTATTGAGTAACTCCGCTTTTACTTGTTAGAGCTTTTGCATCCTTTTGTCGCTCCGATAAAACTGTTTTCATTCTTGCTATATCTTTTTTAACCAGTTTTAATTTTGCAGTATTTGTCAACTGCTTAAGTTGATGAGAAAATCTCAAATCAACAAGATTCAGTTCTTCTTCCTGAATTCTTTTTACGATTTCATCTGTGGACATTTCTCTTATTTCTCTAATTTTCATTTCTCTATCCTTCGTAATCTGGTCTTTGAACAATTTTTGTTTTAACAGGCAGTTTATAAGAACAAAGCTTAAGAGCCTGATGCGCTAATTCTTTAGATACACCTGATACTTCAAACATTATTCTGCCAGGTTTAACGACTGCTACCCAGAATTCAGGAGCACCTTTACCTTTACCCATTCTGGTTTCGAGAGGTTTTTTACTTACAGGTTTGTCAGGAAAAATTCTGATCCAAACCTTACCGTCTCTTTTCATAGAACGTGACAGAGCAACCCTACAGGATTCAATCTGTCTGCTTGTAATCCAAGCTGGTTCTAAGGTCTTTAATCCAAAATCGCCAAAAGCAACCGATGAACCGCGGTAGGCTTTTCCTTTCCTTCTGCCTCTTTGTGCTTTTCTGAATTTAACTCTTTTTGGCATTAACATAATTGAAAACTCCTATGTAATTTTAGTCAGAGGCTCTTTTTCCAAGAATTTCGCCTCGACAAATCCAAACTTTAATTCCAATTGAACCATATATTGTTTCTGCCCTGCCTTGAGCATAATCAATATCAGCTCTTAATGTATGTAAAGGAATTCTTCCTTCCTTATATTGTTCAGCTCTTGCTATTTCAGCACCAGCTAATCTGCCTGAGCACATTATTCTTATTCCTTCAGCTCCCATTCTCATAGCCGCAGTAATTGCCATTTTCATAGCTCTTCTATAAGAAACTCTGTTTTCTATCTGATTAGCTATATTCTCGGCTACTAAATAAGCATCCAATTCAGGTCTTTTAATTTCAGATATTTGAACTTTAACTTCTTTATTACTAACTGTTTTTAATTCTTGTTCTAACTGAGTAATCTCTTTACCACTTTTTCCAATAACAACACCGGGTCTGGAGGTATGAATATTTATAATTATATTTTTTGATGTTCTATCTATAACCAGTCTTGAAATACCTGCTTTAGTTAATCTATTTCTGATATAAGCTCTTAGCTTATTATCTTCTTTCAGCTTGGTTGCATAAGATTTTCTTTCGTACCAATTAGAGTCCCAGCCTCTAATAATACCGACTCTAAGACCAATAGGATTTGTTTTCTGTCCCAAAAATTTACCTCCTAATTAGATTTACTGGCAACGACTACCGTTAAATGACAGGATCTTTTTCTAATTCTGTAAGCTCTTCCCATCGGAGCTGGTGAAATTCTCTTTAAAGTTGGACCCTGATTAACAAATATTTCTTTTACATAAAGATTTTCAGCTTCAACTCTTTCGTTTTCATTCAGATTCATAGCATTAGCTAATGCTGATCTTAAAGTTTTTGCAACATCTTTAGCAGCAACTTTTGGAGTGAAGTGTAAAATGTCTAAAGCTTTATCTACCGACATTCCTCTGATTAAATCAGCAACCAACCTCATTTTTCGAGGAGATGAACCTATATATCTATTAATTGCTCTGGCTTCCATAGATTAAATTCCTATTATTTTCCTTTAGCTGCTTTGTCAGCTTTTGTGCCCGGATGACCTCTAAAAATTCTTGTAGGAGCAAATTCTCCAAGTTTATGACCGACCATATTTTCTGTTATATAAACTGGTATATGCTGTTTCCCGTTATGAACTCCAATTGTATGACCAACAAATTCAGGGATTATAGTTGAAGACCTTGACCAGGTTTTGATGATTTTTTTCTGATTGGTTTCATTCAACTTCTGAATTTTCTTAAAAAGTTTTACGTCAACAAAAGGACCTTTTTTTACCGATCTTGGCATATTTGTTTCCTAATCCTACTTGCGTCTTTTTATAATTAATTTATTTGATTGTTTTTTTCGTTTTCTCGTTTTAAGTCCTTTAGCTTTTTGACCCCAAGGAGAAACAGGATGACCTCCACCGGAAGTTTTTCCTTCACCACCACCCATTGGGTGATCAACAGGGTTCATAGCAACTCCTCTGGTATGGGGTCTTCTACCTAACCATCTGCTTCTACCAGCTTTACCTAAGCTTATATTCTCGTGTATTGCATTTCCAACGCTACCATAGGTAGCCATACAATCAACTCTAACCATTCTGACTTCACCCGAAGGCAATTTCAAGGTTGCAAAGTCACCCTCTCTTGCCATTAACTGCAAAGATGAACCGGCACTTCTTCCAATTTGTCCACCTTTACCTGGTTTCAATTCAACATTATGAACGAAACTGCCAAGAGGCATTTCTTTTAATGGCAACGCATTACCAATTTTAATTTCACTACCTGAACCTGATGTAAGAATATCACCAACCTTTAAACCATCAGGAGCGATAATATATCTTTTTTCTCCATCAGCATAATGTAAAAGAGCAATTCTGCTTGAACGATTCGGATCATATTCTATGGCTACAACTTTAGCAGAAATACCAAACTTATCTCTTTTGAAATCAATGATTCTGTATTTTCTTTTATGTCCGCCGCCTCGATGTCGCGCAGTAACCCGACCTAAATTGTTTCTTCCACCAGATTTTTTTAATGGAACTAACAAAGATTTTTCAGGTTCTGATTTTGTTATTTCTTCGAACGTGAAATTTGTCCTGAATCTTGTTCCCGGCGTAACTGGTTTTAATTTTTTAATACTCATTTTTTATCCTGACTAAGCTTGCTCAAACAATTCTATTGTTTCACCTTCTTTAAGGGTGATGATTGCTTTTTTATATTTTGAAGTTTTTCCAGTAAATCTTCCACTTTTTCTGAACTGAGTTTTAGTTTTTCCGGAATAATTCATAGTTCTAACCTTCACAACGTGAACATTAAATTTTTTCTCAATAGCTTTTTTAATCTCAATTTTATTAGCATCAGTGCTAACAATAAATCCATACTGACCTTTATCAGCAGTAAGATTAGTCATTTTTTCAGTAACTAGTGGTTTAATTAGAATATTATGCATTTTCAACCACCTCTTTCTTAGTAACTAAATTTTTCTCAATTACTTCAACAGCACCTTTTTGTAAAAGTAATACCTGATTATTCAAAATATCGTAAGTAGATGCTTTTGAAGCTTCCAATACCTGAACTTTAGGAATATTCCTTCCGGATTTATAAACTACATTGTTATAATCAGTAGTTAAAAGAAGAACCTTCTTACCTGATATTTTTAAGTTATTAAGAATCTGAACAAAATCTTTAGTTTTTGGCTGTTCGAAAGAAAAGTCCTCAACAACCATTAATTGATTATCTTTAATTTTATAACTTAAAGCAGATTTTCTGGCTAATTGCTTAACTTTTTGAGGAAGTTTCTGACGATAATCTCTTGGTCTCGGACCGAAAATAGTTCCACCGCCAACCCATAAAGGAGATCTAATTGTACCCGCTCTGGCTCCGCCTCTTCCTTTTTGTCTCCACGGTTTTTTACCTCCGCCGCTTACTTCTCCTCTCTCTTTCGCTTTATGAGTTCCTTGTCTCTGATTTGCTAAGTAAGCTTTCACATCGAGATAGATAGCGTGATCATTTGGTTCAATAGCATAAATATCATCAGACAGATTTAATTTTTCTTCTGCTAATGAACCATCTATTTTATAAACATCTATTGTCATTTTTTTACC
This sequence comes from uncultured Ignavibacterium sp., assembly GCA_937942875.1. Taxonomy (GTDB): domain Bacteria; phylum Bacteroidota; class Ignavibacteria; order Ignavibacteriales; family Ignavibacteriaceae; genus Ignavibacterium. The sequence continues at coordinate 45,295 of CALEBT010000044.1, forward strand.
GATTAATTCTTTATCAATTCTACAATGGAATTATTTGCTCCAGGAATTGCTCCCTTAACAAATATTAAATTATTCTCTTTTTCAACTTTGACTATTTTAAGATTTCTAACTGTGGTATTAGCATAACCCATTCTGCCTGCCATTCTTTGACCTTTGAACACTCTGGATGGGTACGAACTTCCTCCGATAGAACCTGGGGCTCTGACTCTATCGCTTTGTCCGTGAGTTGTCATTCCTATACCACCAAAACCGTGTCGTTTAACGACACCTTGGAAACCTTTTCCTTTACTTTTAGACCTAACTTTAATTAAATCACCTTCACTAAAAACAGAACAATCTAAAACATCGCCTACCTTAAAACCAGAAATATCATAACCTTTGAATTCAATCAAAACTTTCTTTGCTTCAACTCCATTTTTTTTGAAAAAACCTTTTAGTGGTTTATTCAAGCGCTTTTCTTTAACATCGCCAAAACCAAGCTGTAAAGCATTATAACCATCCTTTTCATACGTTTTGATATTTGTAACTAAACAAGGACCAGCCTGAACAACAGTAACAGGGATAATATCACCACTACTGTTAAAAATACTTGTCATACCAATTTTTTTTCCAATTAAACCAGACATCTTAGCTCCGCTTCATTATAACTTTATTTCGATATCAACACCCGCCGGAATATCAAGTTTACTTAATGACTCGACGGTCTTGTTATTTGAATTATGTATATCTATTATTCTTTTATGTGCCCTGGTTTCAAATTGTTCACGTGATTTTTTATCAACGTGAGGGGATCTTAAAACAGTAAATACTGTTTTTTTAGTTGGTAATGGGATAGGTCCCGATACAAATGCACCAGTACTTCTTACTGTTTTGATAATCTTTTCTGTAGATTTATCAATCAAAATATGATCGTAAGATTTTAACTTAATTCTTATTTTCTGCCCGGACACTTATAATTCTCCTTTTAATAGATAAGAAAAGGGAGATATGTCTCCCTTTAGCTTCAATATTTTGAAAAATTTATTCAATAATCTTTGTTACAACACCAGCACCGACAGTTCTTCCACCTTCTCTAATAGCAAATCTTAAACCTTCTTCCATAGCAATTTCTGAAATCAAATCAACTTTAAGATTTACTTTATCACCTGGCATAACCATTTCAGTGCCTTCCGGAAGTGTAGCTACACCAGTAACGTCAGTAGTTCTGAAATAAAATTGAGGTCTATAACCACTAAAGAATGGTGTGTGTCTTCCACCTTCTTCTTTTGAAAGTATGTAAACTTCACCTTCAAATTTTTTGTGGGGTGTAATTGAACCTGGTTTCGCAAGCACCATTCCTCTTTCAATTTCTTTTTTATCAATACCTCTTAATAATAAACCAGCATTATCACCGGCAATAGCCTCATCTAATTCTTTTCTAAACATTTCAACACCGGTAACTACAGTTTTTTTATGAACGCCAAGTCCAATTAGTTCAACTTCTTCTCCAACTTTAACTTTTCCTCTTTCTACTCTGCCTGTGGCAACAGTTCCACGACCTGTAATTGAAAAAACGTCTTCGACTGGCATAATAAATGGCTTATCGATACTTCTTTCAGGAATAGGTACATAATTGTCAACAGCGTCCATTAACTCCCAAATACAATTAAATCTTGGATCTGAAACATCAGCATTAGAAGTACCAGCTTCTAAAGCTTGTAAAGCAGAACCACGAATAATTGGGATTTCATCACCAGGGAACTCATATTTACTTAAGAGCTCTCTTAATTCCATCTCTACTAAATCAATTAATTCTGCATCGTCAACCATATCTACTTTATTTAAAAATACAACTATACGAGGTACACCAACCTGTCTTGCCAAAAGAATATGCTCTCTTGTTTGAGGCATTGGACCATCGGTAGCAGCAACCACTAAAATAGCACCATCCATCTGAGCAGCACCTGTGATCATGTTTTTTACATAGTCTGCGTGACCAGGGCAGTCAACGTGAGCATAGTGTCTATTCGCGGTAGAATACTCAACGTGAGCGGTTGCAATAGTAATGCCTCTTTCTCTTTCTTCCGGAGCGTTATCAATACTATCGAAGGTTCTGACTTGTGACAAACCTTTTTTAGCAAGAGCCATAGTAATAGCAGCGGTTAATGTAGTTTTTCCGTGATCTACGTGACCGATTGTACCAACATTAACGTGAGGCTTACTCCTATCAAATTTTTCTTTAGCCATCTTAATCTCCTTTTATATTTTTTTGTTTAATTCTATATTAAAAACTAAGCTGTTGATTTTTTACTTAAGTTTTTTTCTGATATTTCATCTGAAATAGATTTTGGCACCGAAGAATAATGATCAAATTGCATAGAGTAAATAGCACGTCCCTGAGTCATAGATCTTAAAGTTGTGGCATATCCAAACATTTCGGACAAAGGCACATAAGCTTTAATCACTTGTGCGTCTTTTCGGGCAGAGAAACCTTCAATTTTTCCTCTTCTGGAATTTAAGTCTCCCATAACATCGCCCAAATATTCTTCAGGAGTAATAACTTCAACAGCCATTATTGGTTCGAGTAATACAGGATTAGCTTTTTTTGCTGCATTCTGAAAAGCCATCGAACCAGCAACTCTGAAAGATATTTCATCAGAGTCAACATCATGATAAGAACCATCATACAATTTAGCTTTAACATCAACTATCGGATAGCCAGCAATAACGCCATTTTTCATTGCATCTTGAATACCTTGAGAAACTGCTGGTATATATTCTTTCGGTACAGTTCCACCTACAATAGCATTTATAAACTCAAAGCCTTTTCCAGGCTCATTAGGCGAGACCTCAATCCAAACGTGGCCGTATTTTCCACGACCACCAGATTGCTTAACAAACTTACCCTCCGCCTGAACGGTTGAGGTAATTGTTTCCCTGTAAGCTACCTGAGGTTTACCAACGTTTGCTTCGACCTTAAACTCACGCTTCATTCTATCAACAATTATTTCAAGATGCAACTCACCCATTCCACTAATTAAGGTTTGACCAGTTTCTTCATCAACCTTTACTTTGAATGTCGGATCTTCATCTGATAACTTTGATAATGCTTCAGATAATTTATCCTGATCAGCCTTTGTTTTAGGTTCAATTGCAATTTGAATAACTGGTTCAGGGAAAGACATTCTTTCCAATATAATGGGATCATTCTCTGTGCATAAAGTATCGCCAGTCTTTGTAAATTTTAATCCCACTGCAGCTGCAATATCACCAGCTTTTACTTCATTTATTTCTTCTCTATGATTAGCGTGCATTTGGAGCAAACGACTAATTCTTTCTTTTTTCCCACTCACTGAATTAAAAACATAAGATCCACTTGTAAGTTTTCCAGAGTAAACTCTAAAAAATGTTAATTTACCAACATAGGGATCATTCATAATCTTAAAAGCTAATGCAGTAAATTTTTCATCGCTACTGATTTTTCTTTTGACAACATCATTTAATCCCGGATGATGAGCTTCAATTTCAGCTAAATCAGCGGGCGATGGTAAGAAATCAACAACTGCATCTAAAAGTTTTTGTACACCTTTATTTTTGAAAGAAGAACCACAAAGAACAGGAACAATTTTTAACTCAATCGTTGCCCTTCTTAAAACATTGGTAATTTCTTCGGGAGTAATTTCTTTCCCATCAAGGTATTTTTCTAAAAGAGTATCATCAACATCAGAAACAGCTTCCAACATTTGGGTTCTATATTTATTGGAAATTTCCAAAAGATCTTTTGGAATTTCTATTTCATCATAAGTAGTACCTAAACTGTCTTCGTGATACATTCTTGCGTTAAACTTAATTAAGTCTATTACTCCGACAAAAATATCACCTTCGCCAATTGGAAGATTAATTGGGATAGCATTTGCACCTAATCTATCTTTCATCATCTGAATAGCGTTATAAAAATCAGCACCAATTCTATCCATTTTATTAACGAAAGCGATTCTTGGAACACCATATTTGTCTGCTTGTCTCCATACAGTTTCTGATTGAGGTTCAACGCCACCAACTGCACAAAACAAGGCAACAGCTCCATCTAAAACTCTGAGAGATCTTTCAACTTCAACAGTAAAATCTACGTGCCCCGGGGTATCAATAATATTTATTTGATGGTCATTCCAGTAACAGGTAGTAGCAGCACTTGTAATAGTAATTCCTCTTTCTTTTTCCTGCTCCATCCAATCCATCGTGGCTGCTCCATCGTGCACTTCACCTAACCTGTGAGTTTTTCCAGTATAATACAGGATTCTCTCAGTTGTGGTGGTTTTACCAGCATCAATGTGAGCCATTATCCCGATATTTCTTACTTTTTCTATATTATGCAAACCTGACATTGTATATCCTTACCACTTAAAATGGGCAAAAGCTTTATTTGCTTCGGCCATTTTGTGAGTATCTTCCTTCTTTTTTACTGAGTTTCCTTCATTATTTGAGGCTGAAATTAGTTCTCCAGCCAATTTAGCAGCCATTGATTTTTCACCTCTTGAACGAGAATAAGTTTTTATCCATCTCATTGCTAAGGCAGTCCTTCTCTCAGGTCTTACTTCAGTTGGCACCTGATAAGTAGCTCCTCCAACTCTTCTACTTCTAACTTCTATTACTGGGGCAACATTAGCTATAGCTTTTTTAAAGGTTTCTAAGCCTGATTTTTTAGTTTTTTCTTCAATAATATTAAACGCAGAATAGACTATCTTTCTTGCAACTGATTTTTTACCCTCCAGCATTAAACTATTGATAAATTTAGCGACTAATAAATCGCCATATTGAGGATCTGGTTTAATATACCGTTTTTCAGCTCTTCTTTTTCTCATACTTATTTAGCTTTTGGTTTTTTTGCGCCGTATTTAGAACGACCTTTTTTTCTATCTTCAACTCCACTTGTATCGAGAGTGCCTCTGATAATATGATATCTTACTCCAGGCAAATCCTTTACTCTTCCACCTCTGATCATAACAAGCGAGTGTTCCTGCAGATTATGACCTTCCCCGGGAATATAAGCGGTTACTTCAATATTATTTGTTAATCTAACTCTTGCTACTTTTCTTAATGCTGAATTAGGTTTTTTGGGGGTAGTAGTATATACCCTGGTGCAAACCCCTCTTTTTTGAGGGCAAGCATCTAAAGCGGGTGCTTTACTTTTTCCCAAAATTCTAGTTCTACCTTTTCTTACCAACTGATTTATCGTCGGCACACTTACCTCGTTATATTTTATAAAAATTCAGACTTCAAATATATCTTTAATTCACAAATATGTCAAGAAAACTTGGCTATTATAATTAATTTAATTATCTATAACCATTTTCTATTGTTTTATTTCGTCAACTTCTTTGTCTTCTTTAAGTTCCTGCTGCTCTTTTTCTCCTAAAATCAGGTTACGATACTTCTTCAAACCTGTACCTGCCGGGATTAAGTGTCCCATAACAATATTTTCCTTTAATCCATTAAGATGATCTGTCTTTGCTTCGACGGCAGCATTTGCAAGAACTTTGGTAGTTTCCTGAAATGAAGCAGCCGATAGCCAGCTCTCTGTTGAAAGAGCAGCTGATGTAATTCCGAGCAAAATGTTTTCGAATGTTGCTGGTTCTGTTTCCCTGGTTATAATTTCTTTCTTACCTTTTTTCTTAAGATCGCTATTAACTTCTCTGATTTTTGCTTTGGATATCAACTGTCCATTTTTATACTTCGAATCACCTTTATCTACGATGTAAAGTAAATTGCTAATGCGTTCATTTTCTTCTAAAAACTTAACTTTATCGACTAGATCTTCTTCTAAAAATTTTGTATCACCCGGATTCCTTACCTTAACTTTTTGAAGCATTTGTCTAACAATTACTTCAATATGTTTATCATTTATTTTTACTCCCTGTAGGCGATAAACTTCCTGAATTTCATTCACTAAATATTCCTGAACAGCATTAGTACCTTTTATTGAGAGTATATCGTGAGGGTTAACCGGTCCGTCAGTAATTTTCTCACCTGCAGGTATTTCATCACCTTCCTGAACCAATATATGTTTTTGTAGTGGAACACTATAACGTTTTTCGTCTGAACCATCTGCAGCAGTTACAATAATTTCTCTTGTACCTTTTTTCCTTGCTCCAAACTTTACAATACCTTCAATTTCTGATACAATAGCTGGATCGTGAGGACTTCTTGCTTCAAAAAGTTCTGTAACTCTGGGCAGACCACCAGTAATATCTCTACTTTTTGCTGTTTGCTTGGAAATTTTGGCCAGAACGGTACCAGCTGAAATAGTTTCGCCTTCATCAACGCTAATGAAAGATCTGATAGGCAAGTTGAATGATTTGATTTCGCCTGATGGACTCTCTATTAAAATACTAGGAGTAAGAGTCTTATCTTTTGATTCAATAACTACTTTTTGAACGTGAAGAGTTTGTTCGTCAGTTACCTGTTGAAGGGTTATTCCTTCAATTAAATCAACATACTTAACAATACCACCTGTATCAGAGACAACCACAGAGTTATATGGATCGTGATTAAAAAGTGCTTGTCTCTTTTTAACGAAATCACCTTCATTAACTAATAATTCGGCACCATAAGGAACATCATATTTTTTAATTTGCCTATGATTTTCATCTATTATTTCTATTACACCTCTTCTACCTATAACTACTTTTGTCACTGTATCATTTAGATCAAGAGGATTTTTAGTTCTCTTCTCGACAAATTGAATTTTATCGAATCTAATATATCCCTCAATATTAGTCTCTAACTGAGATTGGGAAGCAATACGAGATGAAGTTCCACCCAAGTGGAAAGTTCTTAGGGTTAACTGAGTTCCAGGCTCACCAATTGACTGTGCGGCAATTATTCCTACAGCTTCACCAACTTCAACTAATTTTCCTGTAGTCAGATTTCTTCCATAGCATTTAGCGCAAACACCTCTTTTGGATTCACAAGTTAATACTGTTCTGATATATACTGTATCAATATTAGAGTCTTCAATCTTTTCAGCTATATCATCAGTGATCATTTCTCCGGCAGATACAATTAACTCGTCGGTTTTGGGATCGTAGACATCTTGCTGAGCTACTCTTCCCGAAATTCTTTCTGCAAGCGGTTCTCTTTCTTCTTCAACATCCTTTAAAGCTTTAACTTCAATTCCTAAGATAGATCCACAATCAATTTCAGAAATAATCACATCCTGAGCAACGTCAACTAATCTTCTTGTAAGATAACCAGCATCAGCAGTTTTTAATGCAGTATCGGCCAAACCTTTTCGAGCGCCGTGCGTTGATATAAAATATTCAAGTACTGAAAGACCTTCTTTAAAGTTAGCAACAATCGGATTTTCAATAATTTCTCCTGCCTGACCAGTTAGAGATTTCTGGGGTTTCATCATTAATCCTCTCATACCTGCTAATTGTCTAACCTGCTCCTGTGAACCTCTCGCACCTGAGTCAACCATCATATGAAGAGAATTAAATCCCTGATTGTGCTGTTTAATTTTATCAATCAATGCTCTGGATACATTATTTGTTGTATGAGTCCAAACATCTATAATCTTGTTATATCTCTCTGCATCAGTAATAACGCCCATTTCATGTTCATTTAATATTGATTCGACTTTTCTGTTTGCCTGATCAATTAGTTTTTCTTTTTCTTCCGGAACCACCATATCTATAAAACTAATTGAAATACCACCAAGCGATGCATACTTAAATCCAATATCTTTCAAATCATCCAGAAATTTTGCTGTTACTTTGTTGCCAAGCTTCATAAACATTTTGCCAATCAAAGAGCTGAAGTTCTTTTTGACAAGAAGCTGATTGATGAAGCCCATTTCTTTCGGAACGATTTGATTGAAAATTACTCTTCCAACAGTAGTTTCAATTAGTTGTCCATCAATCCTGACCTTAATCTTTGCGTGCAATCCAACAACGCCGGTATCATAAGCAATAATAACTTCTTCTGTTGAAGGGAATAGCATTCCTTCCCCTTTATCACCTTCCCTCATTTTTGTAAGATAATAGCAACCCAAAACTATGTCTTGAGTCGGAAGGACAATTGGACTGCCATTTTGAGGGGAGAGAATATTATGGCTACTAAGCATCAAGAGAATAGCTTCAAGCTGCGCTTCATAAGACAATGGAACGTGCACAGCCATTTGGTCCCCGTCAAAGTCGGCATTGAATGCTGTACAAACCATCGGATGTAACTGGATTGCTTTTTCATCAATTAATATCGGCTGAAATGCCTGAATTCCTAATCTGTGCAAAGTTGGAGCTCTATTTAATAATACCGGATGCCCTTCAATAATCTTTGCAAGGATTTCCCAAATAATCGGATCTTTTCTATCTACAACTTTTCTTGCACTTTTAACAGTTTTATTATGACCTCTTTCAATAAGTTTACGAATGATAAATGGCTTGAACAATTCAACAGCCATATCTTTGGGCAATCCGCATTGATGAAGTTTCAATTCCGGACCAACAACAATTACTGAACGACCTGAGTAATCCACTCTTTTACCAAGCAGGTTCTGTCTGAAACGCCCCTGCTTTCCTTTAAGCATATCACTGAGCGATTTTAATGGACGATTATTATCACTTCTTACAGCACTTCCTCTCCTTGAGTTATCAAAAAGTGCGTCAACAGCCTCCTGAAGCATTCTTTTTTCATTTCTTAATATCACCTCAGGAGCTTTAATATCCATCAAACGCTTTAATCTATTATTTCTGATAATAACTCTTCTGTACAAATCATTAAGATCACTGGTTGCAAATCTACCGCCTTCTAATGGAACTAATGGTCTTAATTCGGGTGGTATGACAGGTATATAGCTAAGAACCATCCACTCGGGTTTATTGGGAATTTTATTTTCTTCTTCTTTAAAGGATTCGATCACTCTTAATCGTTTCAATAAATCAGCTTTTTTCTGCTGAGATGTTTCAGTAGTTAATTGTTCACGCAACTGGAATGCAAGTTGTTCTATATTAGTTTTTTTCAGAATTTCTTTAACTGCATCGCCACCTATTCGCGCAACGAATTTTCTTGGGTCTTCATCATCAAGTTTTTCATTTCCATCTGGAAGTGAATTTAAAACTTCATAGTATTGCTCTTCAGAAATAAGGTCAAGTCTTTTAAGTCCGGTTGGACCTGGATTGAGGACGAGATAAGATTCATAATAAACAACTTTTTCTAATTCTTTTAGACTAATTCCGATTATATTACCAATTTTTGAGGGCTGAGTTTTGAAGAACCAAATATGAACAATGGGAACTGCAAGAGATAAATGGCCCATTCTTTCTCTTCTGACACTTTTTTGTGTAACTTCCACTCCGCAACGGTCGCAGATAATTCCCTTGTATCTGATTCTCTTATATTTGCCGCAGTAACATTCCCAATCTCTTGTCGGTCCAAAAATCTTTTCACAGAACAAACCATCTTTTTCTGGTCTGAAAGTTCTGTAGTTTATTGTTTCCGGTTTAGTAACTTCTCCGCGTGACCTATTGAGTATGTCATCAGGACTAGCTAAACTGAGAGTAATATAATTTATATCTTTTATTAAATTTTCTTGAACTTTGAACGCCATTGTTAAATTTCTCCTAAATTCTTATACGTTAAAACGCATTTAATTTATTTTCAATTCTAATCCCAGACCCTGTAATTCTTTAATCATAACATTGAACGCTTCAGGAATATTTGGTTCAGGTAAGTTTTCACCTTTAACCAAAGCTTCATAAACTTTAGCTCTACCATTAACATCATCACTTTTCACAGTAAGGATTTCCTGTAAAATATGAGATGCGCCATAACCTTCTAATGCCCACACTTCCATTTCTCCGAATCTTTGACCACCAAATTGTGCTTTACCACCTAATGGTTGTTGTGTAATAAGTGAATATGGACCAATTGACCTTGCGTGAATTTTATCATCAACTAAGTGACTAAGTTTGAGCATATAGATATATCCGCAAGTTACTTTTTGATGGAATTTTTCGCCGGTTCTTCCATCAAACAATTCGGTTTTTGATCCGGGGTCAATGCCTGCTTTATCTAAATATTTTTCTACATCTTCAAGAGTTGCACCATCAAAAATCGGAGTAGCAAACCTTACACCAAGCTTCTTTCCGACCCAACCTAAAACAGTTTCATATAATTGACCCAAATTCATTCTTGAAGGGACACCAAGAGGATTTAATATAATATCAACAGGAGTTCCGTCAGCTAAAAACGGCATATCTTCAACCGGGACAATTTTAGCAACAACACCTTTATTACCGTGTCGTCCGGCCATTTTATCACCAACAGTAAGTTTTCGCTTTTTAGCAACGTAAACTTTTGCGAGTTGAACAATCCCTGGAGGGAGTTCATCACCACTTTGAATTTTAATTTTTTCTTTTTTGTATTCTTCTTCGATATCTGACTTTATATCAAAATAATTTCTGAATAAAGTAGATATCATATTGTTTATTTTTTTCGATTCAAACCATTCAGAAGTGTAATCAAGTTTTGTCACGTCTTCCATATCGGAAAAGGTATTGGATTTTATGATCGTTCCACTTCTTAAAACCAAACTACCATCGAGGTCTCTGATGCTTGTTGTAGTGTGTCCTTCAGTTATTTTTGTTAACTTTTCAACCAGCTTATTATAATGTTGATTTAATCTGTTATTATAATCTTTTTCTAACTGCTCGAATATGGATTTTTCGTGCTTTTTAGATTCTCCATCTCTTTTCTTTCTACTGAACAATCTTGTTTTAATAACCGTGCCGCGAAGTCCTGGTGAAGCACGTAGGGATGCATCCTTAACATCACCAGCTTTATCTCCGAAAATAGCTCTTAATAATTTTTCTTCAGGAGTCGGATCGGTTTCACCTTTTGGAGTTATTTTACCAATTAAGATATCCCCTTCTTTAACAACAGCACCTTCTCTGATAACACCATTTTCATCCAGATTTTTTACTGCCTCTTCACTTACGTTCGGAATTTCGCGTGTAAGTTCCTCTTCACCTCTTTTAGTTTCACGTACTGATAATTCAAATTCCTCTATATGAATTGATGTATAAACATCTTCCTTAACTATTTTCTCACTAATAATAATAGCATCTTCAAAGTTATAACCTCGCCAGGGCATAAATGCAACAAGTACATTTCTTCCTAAAGCTAATTCTCCGCCATCAGTAGCAGCACCATCAGCGATAACATCACCTTTTTTAATTCTTTGTCCTTCTTTGACTATTGGCTTTTGATTTATACAAGTTTCCTGATTAGTACCCTGGAATTTTAAGAGATTATAGATAACCTCTCTAGTTTCATTAAAGCTAGTGAGAGCTTCAAAACTATTTGGATTTATGTCATATTTAACTATTACTTTCGTTGAATCAACATAGCTTACAAGACCATCATCCTCAGCGATTATTAGAGACCTTGAATCTCTTGCAATTTTTCCCTCCATACCAGTCCCAACAATTGGAGCTTCTGGTTTAAGGAGAGGAACTGCCTGACGTTGCATATTCGAACCCATCAAAGCTCTGTTAGCATCGTCATGCTCTAAAAACGGAATTAAGGCTGCTGCCGCACTAACAATCTGAGACGGAGCAACATCCATATAATTTATTTCCTCAGGATGAACGATTGGAAATTCACCCTTAAATCTTGACTTAACCCGTTCATTCAGAAAACTTCCCTGTTCATCAATTGGAGCATTTGCCTGAGCTATAATAAAATTGTCTTCTTTTTCAGCAGAGAGATATTCAACTTCATTTGTCACTTTGCCTTTAACTACTTTTCGATAAGGTGTTTCCAGAAATCCATATTTATTAACACGAGCATAAATTGTTAACGAAGATATCAAACCAATATTCGGACCTTCGGGTGTTTCAATAGGACATAATCTTCCGTAATGCGTATAATGAACGTCACGAACTTCAAATCCTGCTCTTTCACGTGTTAATCCACCAGGACCTAAAGCGGACATTCTTCGTTTATGTGTTAACTCTGCTAATGGATTGGTCTGATCCATAAACTGAGAGAGTTGATTTGTTCCGAAGAATGCATTAATAACACTTGATATTGTGCGGGCATTGACTAAATCCTGAGGAGTAAACTTTTCGTTATCTCTCATATTCATTCGTTCTTTAATAGTCCTTGCCATACGAGCCATACCTACATTAAGCTGTTGAGCAAGCTGTTCACCAACAGTTCTAATTCTTCTATTACCTAAATGATCTATATCATCTACCGGAGCATCACCATTCTTTAAATCGATAAGATATTTCATTATTGCGACAATATCCTGCTTTGTAAGAACGGTTGTTGTTTCAGGAATATCTAACTTCAACTTATTATTCATTCTATTACGACCAACTTCACCTAAATCGTAACGTTTATCGTTGAAGAATAATTTATCAATCAATTGGGCAGCTGTTTCTAAATCCGGTGCTTCGCCGGTTCTTAATTGTCTGTAAATCGAAAAAAGCGCTTCTTCTCTTGATGTTGAAGTGTCTTTCTGAAGTGTATTTACAATAAGATTTTGTTCTGGTGTTCTTTCTTGTTTTACAAACTTTAATACTTCAACTTCTGCTTCTTTTACTCTTTCGATATCTTCTTCGCTAAAAATAGCACCGCGGGTCAGGAAAATTTCACCAGTTGATAAATCAAAAATATCACTACCAATCATTCTTCCGATAAAATTTTCAAGCTTTGCTTTTTTAACAACAACTTCTTCAATCATATCAAATAGTTTAAGAATCTGCTCATCAGACTCATACCCGAGAGCACGTAATAATGTAGTGGCCGGGAATTTCTTACGTCTATCAATGTAAACATACATTACGTAGTTGATATCAGTTGCAAATTCTACCCAGGAACCTTTGAAAGGAATAATTCTCGCAGTATAAATAGGGGTACCATTAGGATGTATCGTCTGGGAGAATGCAACACCAGGTGACCTATGAAGCTGGGAAACTATTACTCTTTCAGCACCATTTATAATAAATGTTCCTCTGAAAGTCATAAAAGGAAGGTTACCAAGATATACTTCCTGTTCAATAGCATTAACAAATTCCCCAGTATCAATATCTTTTTGAGTCAATCTTAATTTTGCCTTGAGGGGAGCAGAGTAAGTCAAACCTCTTTCAAGACATTCCTGAAGTGTAAATCTGGGTTTCTCAATGTAATATTCTACAAAATCTAATCTGAAAAGTTCTTTGTTATCCAAAATGGGAAAATTTGAAGTGAAAACTTGTTGCAATCCTTTATTTTCTCTTTTTGAAGGATGGTGATTTAATTGCAGAAACTCTTCAAACACCTCAGTTTGAATGCCCAATAAATCAGGCATATCAATCACAGCATTTATTTTACCAAAATTTATTCGATTACTATCCAATTGGATTCCTCCTAAACAATTTCTATTTGCAAAACTCAAATAATAAATACAACAAAGCGATAAAATGCTTTTGCACTTTATCACTTTGTTAAAAAGAGTAAGAAAACTGATTATTTTACAGAAACAGTTGCGCCTGCTTCTTCTAATTCTTTTTTAATTTTTTCTGCTTCGTCTTTTGAGATACCTTCTTTAACAGTTTTTGGTGCACCATCAACCAAATCTTTTGCTTCTTTTAATCCTAAACCGGTATGAGCCCTTACAACTTTAATAACGTTAATTTTCTTGTCACCTGCTGCTTGAAGAATAACATCAAATTCTGTTTTTTCTTCAGCTGCTGCTGCTTCGCCACCCGCAACCGGACCACCAGCGACAACAACAGGTGCAGCTGCTGTTACTCCAAATTCATTCTCTAATGCTTTTTTTAATTCTGAAGCTTCCATTAAAGATAAAGCTTTAATTTTTTCTACTATTTCTGCAATTTTTTCTGACATTTTATATTCTCCTATTATTTTATTTTCTTATGCTGCTTTTTTTGATATTTGATCTATAACGCTGATTAAATCACGAATCACAGCGTTAATTGAACCAACAATTCCCGAAGCCGGAGCGTTTATACTTGATAAAATTCCAGCAACAATCTCACTTTTAGTTGGCAAGCTTGCCAAAGCATCAAGTTGATTCCCACTGAAAAATTCAGTTTCTATATAACAAGCCTTCAATGAAAATTTCTTGTTATTATCCGTAAATTTCTTGATTATCTTAGCAGGAGCAGTTGGATCTTTAGTGGCAAAGGCAAATCCTGACATCCCAACTAAATTATCTGCTAATTTTGGATATTTGCCAGCCTCAACAAGAGCTCTTTTAAATAAAGTATTTTTAAATACTTTGTATTTAACTCCTTCTTTCCTAAACTGATTTCTTAAATCTGTAATATCTGCTACATTTATTCCGGAATAATCAGCAACATAGACAGCATTAGATTCTTCAATCAGTTTTCTCGCTTCGTTAATTATTTCAGTTTTTTCGTTCTTTTTCATAAATCTCCTGATTCAGAATTTATATAAATCGAGACATTTGTTTGAAGCATTTATTTTTTGAGTGCGTAATTTCTTATTTAGTCTGCTGAGTTTGAATTTCTTCTTTGGAAATTTTTATTCCAGGTCCCATTGTTGATGAAAGAAATAAACTTCTGACATATTGACCTTTTGCAGTTGAAGGTTTCATCTTCAAAATTGTATTAATGAATGCCCGGGTATTATCTGCAAGCTGATTTACATCAAAATCTAACTTACCTAACATTGCGTGAACGATACCACTTTTATCAACTCTGAATTCAATTTTACCTGCTTTAACTTCCTTAACAGCTTTTGCCACATCCATTGTAACAGTACCACTTTTTGGATTAGGCATCAAACCTTTCGGGCCAAGAATTTTTCCAAGTTTTCCTAATTCAACCATAGAATCCGGAGTAGCAATAACAACATCCACATCAGCCCAGCCACCTTTTATTTTCTCAATATATTCTTCAAATCCTGCGAAATCAGCTCCCGCATCGAGTGCTTCCTGAATTTTAGCTCCTTTGCATATCACCAATACTTTAACTTGTTTTCCGGTTCCGTGTGGAAGTGAAACCGTACCTCTGACCATTTGATCTGCATGGCGTGGATCAACTCCCAACCTTATGGCACAATCTAAAGATTCAACAAATTTTACAGAGGAATTATCCTTTAATGTTTTTATAGCTTCTTCTATTGTATATTCTTTAGATAATTCGACTTTTTCTCTTATTTTTTTAACTCTTTTTGAGATTTTCATAATTCACCTAAATTTCTATTAGATTATTCTTCAACAGTAATACCCATACTTCTGGCTGTACCAGCTATCATACTGGCTGCATGCTCTATATCGAAAGCATTAAGATCAGGCATTTTTAGTTTGGCAATTTCTTCAACCTGAGCTTTTGTAACTTTTCCGACTTTTGTTTTATTTGGTTCAGCGGAACCTTTCTCAATTTTAGCAGCCTTTGTCAATAAGACTGCTGCTGGAGGTGTCTTGGTTATGAATGTAAAAGATTTATCACTGAAAACAGTTATCACTACCGGAATAATCAATCCTTCTTTATCCTGAGTTCTTGCGTTAAACTGTTTACAGAACTCCATAATATTTACACCTTTTTGACCGAGAGCAGGACCAATTGGAGGCGATGGATTAGCCTTACCAGCCGGAATTTGTAATTTGATATAACCTTCTATTTTCTTTGCCATAATAAATTTCCTAAATATTATTTTTCTAATTCAGCTTGAATAAAATCTATTTCAACCGGAGCTTTTCTCCCGAATATTGAAACCATTACTTTAATTTTCATTTTTTCTTCATTTACTTCTTCAACTGTTCCGATAAAATTATTGAATGGTCCATCAATAATTTTAACTAAATCACCTGTTCTGAATATAGTTTCAATTCTCTCACCACTACCATCCTGCATTATTCTGCCAACAATTCTTTTTACTTCATCAGGTTGCAGTGGATTAGGAGTTTTCCCAGTACCTAAAAATCCCATTACTGATGGTGTGTTAAGTATAAAGTCTTTTACTCTGTTATCTAAGTCTGCATTAATAATCAAATAGCCGGGGAAAAAGTTTTTAGTTTTGCTTCTTTTTTTTCCATCTTTAACTTCAATTACTTTTTCAGTTGGCACTAAAACATCGTGTATTTTAGCTTTTAACTCTTCATCATTCTTCATCTCTGCTTCAAGCAAAGCTTTTACTTTATTTTCGTGTCCTGAAAAAACTCTGAGGACATACCATTTATGATCCATAATACTAAAAAATCCCTTTCAAAACCTGATTTATGAGCATATCAATCACATAAGTAAATACTGATAAAATTAAGCAAGCAACGATCACAATTTTAGTGGATTCGAAAAGTTCTTCCTTGGTTGGCCAAGTAACTTTTTTCATCTCTTTAACAACATCCTGGAAAAAATTGATTATTTTTTCTTTCATATTAAATCTTCATTAAATTATTAAAGCACGTCAGGAGGGAGTCGAACCCCCAGCCTGCGGTTTTGGAGACCGCTGCTCTGCCAATTGAGCTACTGACGTATTATTTAGTCTCTTTAAAGATCACGTGTTTTCGGGCGACCGGATCATATTTTTTATATTCAACTCTGGCAGGATGAGTTCTTTTGTTCTTTGTTGTTGTATATCTATATCCAGTACCAGCGGTGCTTTCCAAAACTATAATTTGTCTTGTGTTTCCTTTTGCCATAGATTAAATCTCCATTAAATTGAGCTGATGACCGGGATTGAACCGGTGACCTCATCCTTACCAAGGATGTGCTCTACCAACTGAGCTACATCAGCAAGATTTTTTTTATAATTGAGCGGGAGACGGGACTCGAACCCGCGACCAACAGCTTGGAAGGCTGTGACTCTACCATCTGAGTTACTCCCGCTTGTATTCTATCAATCACAAAATTTTTAAGAGCATCGACTAAATAGCAAAAAATACTCCCACTTGGGGAGTAAGAATGAAGTGGGCGGCGAGGGATTCGAACCCCCAAAGGCTCACGCCAACGGATTTACAGTCCGCCCCGGCTCTCCAACTCCGGCGTCCGCCCAAATAAAGAGCATTAATTATGGTTGACGAAAAAACAAATTTTTTTCGGACTTAAAAAATAATAATTATTTTAACTTATGCAAAATTTTTCTTAAATAAATTTGTACTTTAAATAGTTAATATTTAATGAAAAGGTTAATAATTGATATTAAATAACAGATTTTAGTGTTTCCAGAGTTCTCTGTCAAGACTTCTGTATTGAATTGCTTCACTTAAATGTTGGGGAAGGATTCTTTCGCTTGTGTCTAAATCGGCAATCGTCCTGCTGACCTTCAAAATTCTATCATACGCTCTGGCTGAGAGACCAAGTTTAGTCATTGCCATCTTCAACAATTCTTCGCCAGCCGAGTCAATTTGGCAAAATTCTTTTATTTCTTTAGAGCCCATATCTGCATTTGAAAAAATGTGTTTAATACCAGCAAATCTTCTTTGTTGTATTTCACGAGCAGAGATAACCCGCTCTCTAATTACTTCAGATTTCTCTCCGGAATTTTTGGATGCTAATTCTTTATATTTTACTGCGGGGACTTCAATATGAATATCAATTCTATCTAAAAGCGGTCCGGATATTTTTGCCATATACTTTTGAATCTGAACTGAAGTGCAGGTGCATTCTTTAGACGGGTCTGTATAAAAACCACACGGACAGGGATTCATTGCGGCAGCTAACATAAAATTTGCAGGAAATTCTAAGGACATTTTAGAACGAGATACAGTTACCTTAAAATCTTCTAATGGCTGGCGCAATACTTCAAGAACATTCTTTTTAAATTCAGGTAGCTCATCTAAAAATAGAACTCCGTGATGAGCAAATGAAACTTCCCCAGGTTTAGGGAAAGAACCTCCACCAACTAATGCAGCATCAGAAACTGTATGGTGTGGACTGCGAAATGGTCTTTCTGTTACAATAGCTTTTTCTCGTGAAAGGATTCCGGCAATAGAGTGAATTTTAGTGGTTTCTAAAGCTTCTTCAAAAGTCATTGGAGGCAAAATAGTAGGGATTCTTTTTGCGAGCATTGTTTTTCCGGAGCCGGGCGGTCCGATCATAATTATATTGTGAGCTCCCGCAGCAGCAACTTCTAATGCTCTTTTTACATTCTCCTGACCTTTTACATCAGCAAAATCCAGGTTGTATTTATTTATTACAGAGAATAAGTCGGTTTTATCGACGGTGGTTTTTTCAATCTTTAAATCATCATTTAGGAAAGATATTACCTCAGACAGATTATTAAGCCCATAAACATCTACTCCATCAACAATAGCTGCTTCATTTGCAGATTCGGTAGGCAGGATTATTCTTTTAATACCTTTACTCTTTGCTTCAACTGCAATGGGAAGTGCTCCTTTTATATGTCTTAGAGTTCCATCTAACGAAAGTTCACCAAGAAAAATTGTATCGAGTAAAGAATCCTGTTGAACCAAATCTATAGCTGACAAAATTCCAATAGCAATCGGGAGATCAAAAGCACTTCCTTCTTTTTTGATATCGGCCGGAGCAAGATTTATTGTGATTTTCTTTATGGGAAAATCTATACCAGAATTTTTTATTGCAGCGATTACCCTTTCACGGCTTTCTTTTACAGCGTTATCTGGCAATCCAACAATTATAAACCCAGGAATTTGTTTTTCGACGTGAGCTTCAACTTCAACAAGATAAGCTTCTATTCCATAAGTTGCACTGCTAAGAACTTTTGATAGCATTATTTTACTCACTCATAAGGAGTGATTTTAGAAATTGAATTATTTATATTTCCTCAAAAATTCTATTCTGTCCTGAAGTTGATCAACCGGTACTAACAATTTATCTTTTCCATAAATTGCATCATCACGATTTGTGAATGCTAATTCATAATCTTTGCTCATTACAATCGCTTCTTCCGGACAAACTTCTTCGCACAATCCACAAAAGATGCATCGCAACATATTAATTTCAAACTTTTCAGGATATCTTTCTTTTTCTCTCTCTGTCTCAGCAGCCTGAACTTCGATGGCTAATGCAGGACAGACACGTGAGCATAAACCGCAAGCTACACATCTTTCATCCCCTGAACGTTCCATAACTAACACTGGTCTGCCTCTGTAGGACGCAGGGGGAATGAATTTTTCTTCAGGATATTCCATTGTGAATTTAGGTCTGAGCATATTTTTCATTGTAAGGGACAGACCTTTAATTATTTCAGGTATGTAAATCCTTTGCCAGAATGTTAAATCTTTTTTACGCTTCTTTAATGAATTATTTATTTGAGTCATTTGCACTCCAAAAACATTTCTGATTAAATCTTGAAAATCATTATTAAGGCTGCAACCCAAACAATGTTAATAAGTGATAACGGGAACATAACTTTCCAGCCTAAGTTCATCAACTGATCATATCTGAATCGTGGAATACTCCAACGTATCCATATAAAGAAAAACAGTAAAGCACCCATTTTAACAAAGAATGAAGTAATCTGAATCACTGTAATTAACCAAGCAGGAAGACTTAAAGTTTCAATATATGGAACGTGCCATCCGCCAAGATATAAAGTAACAATCAAAGCAGAGGCAATAATCATATTGGCATATTCTGCAAGGAAGAAAGCTGCAAATTTCATAGAGCTATATTCTGTATGAAATCCTCCGACTAATTCTGGTTCCGCTTCTGGCAAATCAAATGGTAATCTGTTTGTTTCAGCAAAAGCAGAGACAACAAAAGTTATAAATCCTATCGGTTGAATAAATGCATTCCACATCCAGCCAGCCTGTGAGTTAACTATGTCAATTGGTCTTAATGATTCCGCAAGAAGTAAAACACCACCAATTGAAAATCCCATTGAAATTTCATAAGAAATCATTTGAGCCGAAGAACGAATTCCACCGAGAAGTGAATATTTGCTTCCTGATGACCAGCCTGCAAATGTTATTGCATAAACTCCTAATGATGTTAATGCTAAGACATAAAGAATTCCCATATTGATATCTGCCACGACTAATTGAATTTCGTAGCCAAATACATTTATATCAGGACCAATGGGAATAACTGCATAAGTTGTAAATGCAACAAAGAGTGCAATCATTGGAGCAATTGCGTGAACATATTTGTTAGCTCTTTCTGGAACAATATCCTCTTTTAACAAAAGCTTGAAAACATCTGCAAAAGGTTGAAGAATACCCTGCCATCCGACACGATTCGGACCAAGACGATTCTGTGCCCAGGCACTGATTTTCCTTTCAAAATAAACAGAATATGAAACAGTGAGCAACATCGCCGTGAGTATGAAAAGTATTTTAATAATTGTAATAATTACTATTTCAAGTATGCTCATAAATTCTCCTGTATCAGAATTACATTAAATTTTAACTTTATCAAAAGATAATTCCTTGCCAAGCAAACCTATGCTCTCATAATCTAATCCGTTAAACTCAGATATATTTCTCGTAATATCCATAAAAACATCTTCAGAAGATTGATATTTATATTTTTGTCCAAAATAACTTGAAAGATTTGTCAGAATTTTCCAGGTTGACTTGGCATCATACTTTTTACCTTGAGCCCATCTGTCGAATGAAGTACCAAATTTATCCAAACGACTTAATGACATTCCATCCAAAGAGCGGTCGAGTTCTGTGGTTGCAACTGCTGGTCTGATTCTTTGTACTCTGCCTTGAATATTAACGAATGTTCCATTTTTTTCAGCGTAAGTTGCTGCTGGCAAAATCACATCTGCATAATCACAACTTCTGTTGTAATTTGATGTATGAATAACAAATAATTCAAGCTTTTTCAGATACTCTTCTAAAATAGGATCAAAACTAAGTATGTCATCTTCTATCAGATAAAGAGCTTTTATCTTACCATCTTTTATTGAGCGAACTATACCATTCAAGTCTAATCCATTCTTTTCCGGAAATACTCCAACTAACTCAGCACCACGACTATTCGGGGTTAAATCTTCAGTTCTTAAAATATCATCAGCGAATGACGGATCAATGTGTCTGATGAAATCAACGTTATATGTGCCTAATGTATTTTTAGCGAATTTGCTGACAATATAATTATCTTCGCAGGTAGAATAAGCGGAACCGATAACAGCAATTTCATTTTTGGAAAACTGTTTCAATTTGTTAGATAAAAATGAAAACGCTTCGTCCCATTCAACTTTCTTTAATGAGCCATTCAATCGTAGTTGCGGGCAATCAATTCTGTCTGAAGCATTAACAAACTTAAAAGTATTTAATCTTCCGTGATCACACATCCAATAACTATTTACCTCTTCGTTATGCCTTGGCGTCAATCTCAATATTTCATTATTTCTAACCCATATTTCAATATTACAACCTCTGGAGCAACCTGTGCAGATAGAGTTTGTAAGTGACATATCCCAAACTCTGGCTTTAAATCTGAAATCGGAGTTTGTTAATGCTCCCACAGGACATATATCAACCACATTCATAGAATATGGATTATCTAACTGTTCACCCGGGAAAGTAGTGATAGTAACTCTATCGCCTCTTTGAACAAATGTCAATTCAGAATCTTTTGCAATTTCATCACAAAATCTGATACAACGAGAACAAGAAATACATCGCTCTCCGTCAAACATAACGTGAGGCCCTAATTGGACACGTTTATCTTTATGAACTTTTTCTTCGACGAATCTGCTCTCTCCGGTGCTATGCTGGTATGCATAATCCTGTAATTTACATTCTCCGGCTTCATCACAGATCGGACAGTCCAAAGGATGATTGATTAAAATGAATTCCATCACTGCATTTCTTGCAGCGATAGTTTTTTCTGAATTTGTATGAACTACCATTCCATCTGAAGCTAAAGTTGCACAGGCAATTACAAGTTTTGGCATTCTTTCTACTTCAACCAAACAAATGCGGCAATTACCTGAGATTGAAAGTTTCGGATGATAACAGAAATGAGGAATATCTATTCCGTAATCAGCCGCCGCCTGGATAATTGTTTGTCCCTGCTTAAATTCTAATTCTTTACCGTCAATTGTAATTTTAGGCATTGTAAATCTCTCTAAGCTGCTTTTTTATTTAATAAATTTTTATTGGCTATAATTACTTGAATAAGTTTTTCTTCGGCTAAAACTTCATTAGCAGAATTGATTATACTATCAACTGAAATCAATTCTAAGTTAGTAAGAATTTCATCAATTTCCATAATTCTGCCATAATGAAACAACGAATTTGCCATTCCCATCATTCTATTTGTAGTATTCTCGAGTCCTAAAATCATACTTCCTTTTATATAACGTTTGACCTGTTGAATCTGTTTTTCAGATACCTTCCCATTTTTGATTTCATTTATCTGTTTCATCACAATTTTGTTAGCTTTCTCCCAATTTGCTTCATTAGTTGAGAAAAATATTCCAAAAGATGAAACATCAACATAAGAATTTAAGAACGTGTTAATTTGATAAGCCATTCCGTGTTTTTCTCTCACTGCCTGAAATAATTTTGAGCCGGAATTTTCACCAAGCAGGGTCGAAAGAACTTTTATATTTAATCTTCTCTTATCATTGAAACCATAAGTATCAGTTCCCAGAATTGTGTAAATCTGATTAATTTCTTTTTGTATAAAAACATCCCGAGAAAACATTTTGTTCAATGATTTTCTTTTAATTGGTTTTCCGGTTTCCAGCTGATTAATTTTTGAACTAGCAAGTTTCAGAATCTTTTCGTGCTCAATGGAACCTGAGACAGAAATAACCAAATTACTAGTTGTAAAATACTTTTTAGTGAATCTAATTAAAGATTTTGAATTAAAAGATTTTATATTTTCTTTTGTACCAATAATTGGGTTTGCCAGAGAATTCCCCTTAAATAACTCAGTTTCAAATTTATCAAATATTAGTTCCTCTGGATTATCTTCTATATCGTTCAATTCTTCAATTACAACACCAGCTTCAGTTCTGATATGTGATTCTTTAAAGAGTGGATTTTGAATCATATCAGATAATACATCAAAGTATTTTTCAAAATATTCTTCAAGACCTCTTACATAAATACAAATCTGCTCTTTGGAGGTAAATGCATTTATATATCCTCCTGAAGATTCAATAGCATCAGTAATTTGTTTTGAAGTTCGTTTAATCGTTCCTTTGAAAAACATATGTTCAATAAAATGAGAAATCCCATTTTCTGACAAATTCTCATCTCTTGAACCTACATTAAACCAGAATCCCATAGAAAAAGATTTATAATGAGGTGTAAACTCAGAGACTATTTTTATTCCGTTTGATAATGTCGTTAATTCGTAATTAATCACTGAATTCCAAAAATGACTTAAAATTGGCTTCAAATATAGACAAACAGTTTCCGTCTATCAAATTAAGATTAAGAGTAAGAGTATGAGTAAGAGTAAGAATTTTTCTTAAGACTGTTCCTGATTTATCGGCCACAGATTTAATTTATTAGATTAACAGACTTCAATCAGTAATAATTAGTCTAATCCGTTTAATCAGTAAGCCTATTTAAGAGCATTCTATAATCATTGATTGTCTTATGTATTATTTTTTGCTTACTGCCAACTGCTTATTGCATACTTAAATTAGAATAAGATTCCCTTGAACCTGAACTTCAATCTTTATATTTCTCCAAATACTTATGATAAAACTCAGCAATTTGTTTATAAGCCTTTTCTAAAATCTGTTCATTTGGCAAAAATACAACTCTGAAATGCTTCGTTCCAGGTACCTGACCAAATCCACTGCCCGGGACAACTACTACTCCGGTTTCACGGATCAATTCTGAGACAAAATGAGCATCAGGCTGTTTCATATGTAACTGAGGGAACGCATAAAATGCACCTTCGGGTTTAACGCAGGTTATACCCTCAATTGAATTTAACATTTCTACAGTGATATCTCTTCGCTTTGTAAGTTTATTCATTGCTTCAATCAGATGTTCGTCATTTCCATCAAGACAGGATTTAATTCCATATTGTTCAGGATGATTTGCAGATAATCTTGCACGTAAAATTTTGTTAATTGCTTCGATGTAATCTGAAAGGACTTCTTTTCTTCCGCTGACTATTCCCCAACCTATTCTAAATCCTGGCACCATATAATTTTTAGACAGCCCGCCGAATGTTATACACGAGACATCTTTATTCAGAGAAGCGATTGATATATGTTTTTTACCATCGAAAAGAAGTTTATCATAAATTTCATCAGCAAAGATTACAAGATTATGTTCAAGTGCTAAATCAATAATTTGTCTTAGATTTTCTTCAGTATATAAAGAGCCGGTTGGATTGTTGGGATTTATTAAAATTATTGCTTTCGTTTTCTCATTTATTTTAGATTTAATATCATCAATGTCAGGAAGCCATCCATTATTTTCATTTAAGTAATAAGGATTCTCCATCATCTGAAGTTTGCTTGCAATAGCTGTATAAAGCGGATAACCAGGAGTAGGAGTAAGTACATTTTCTCCATCATTTACTAAAGCAGTCAGACATATATCTATTGCTTCTGATGCCCCTGTTGTAACAAAAATATCGTGAACGTTTGTTATTCCTTTTCTTTCTGCTTCGCGTTCAATAGCTTCAACAGCTTCTTTAATTCCAGATGAAGGAGCATAACCGTTTTTATTTTTTATCATTGCCTGATAAGTATCTTCTACTAATTGCCTTGGTGGTTCAAAATCAAACAGATTAGGATCTCCGATATTAAGATAAAGCATTTCTTTTCCGGTTTTTGCCACTTGATTTGCAAGAACAACAATATCCCTTACTGCATAGGTTATGTTATCAGTTCTGGTTGCGGGGATTATTTTCGAAACCATATTTACTCCAAATAAATTAAATGTCTTGTGTAAAAATAAAGATTGAAGATGAAAAAGGAATGATGAATAAATGTTTATGATTATTATGAACAATCCGCTGTTGATTATTTTTTATAAAATTTAAATGGAATCTAAATTTTGAGTAAACATATAAATATTGAGTTATGGAGTTAGCATAATTGAATGATTCTGAATATATCATTATCTTAATTTTAGCCGAAAAATATCTTAGTTAATTTTATGAGCACAAATTTTATTGCCCATATAAAGAAGAATCCCGATGGTTTATGGGCAGAACCACATCTTTTAAGTGAACATTTAAATTCAACAGCTAAATTAGCTGCAAACTTTGCCTCAGAATTCAATAACAATGATTGGGCT